>JAIVER010000239.1 GCA_023864145.1 Thiohalomonas sp.
CTCAATACAGTTTTTCAGAATTTAAATATTCTGAGGTTGAGGTGTGCCTAAATGTAAAGCAAATTGCTTATATTTGATCTGTCCCGAAAATGATATTCTGGTGATGTATGCCAAGCCGGAAGACCTTGAGTTTATCAAGGTCGAGTTAATGACCGGACATTAGGATGCTTTAGCGTTAAGTGTTAAGTGTTAAGTGTTAAGTATTAAGTGTTAAGTGTTAAGGACTATTGTGCTGCAACTTTGGCTTCGATGTATTCAATGGCTTTGTTCATTCTGCTCAGGCAGCGTTCACGACCAATAAGTTCTAAGGTCACATCAATCGAAGGTGACATACCTGCACCTGTCACAGCAACCCGCAGAGGTTGTGCGACTTTTCCTAGTTTTAGTTTTAGCTCCAGTTCTTCGGCAACATCAAGGAGAATTTGATGTAGTGTTTCACCTTTCCAGTCGCTGACTGCACTAAAACGTTCCAGCATTTTCTGCAGGGGTTCAAGCGCACCTGCTTTGAGATTCTTTTTGGCTGCTTTTTCATCAAATTCTGCAAAATCTTCAAAGAAATAACGGCTGCTTTGTGCCATTTCTACCAGCGTTTTACTGCGTTCTGCCAATACGCTGACAATAACAGTCAGAGCCGGGCCATTGTCGGTATTAATACCCTGCTTTTCCATATGCCATGCCAGATGTTTAGCTACATGCTCCGGATCACCTTCTTTGATATAGTGCTGGTTTAACCAAAGCAGTTTGTCCGGATTAATTGATGAGGCCGATTTGTTAATATCATCCAGATCAAATAATTCAATCATTTCATCAATGGAAAAAATCTCCTGATCAGCATGAGACCATCCCAGACGAACCAGATAGTTTAATAAGGCTTCTGGTAAATAGCCTTCTTCACGATAATTAAGCAAATTAGCCGCACCATGACGTTTGGACAATTTAGCACCCTGTTCATCCAGAATCATAGGTAGGTGTGCATATTCAGGGATTTGAGCCCCCATTGCTTTAAGAATATTAATCTGACGTGGGGTGTTGTTCAAGTGATCATCACCACGGATAATATGTGTCATATCCATATCCAGATCATCAATAACTACCACCAGATTATAAGTGGGAGTACCGTCACCACGAGCAATGATCAGATCATCAAGCTCTTTATTATTAATAACAATCTTGCCCTTCACATGATCGTTAATTACAACATTACCATCAATACTAGTTTTAAAACGGATCACCGGCTCAACATCGACTTTGTCAGCAGGAGGCAAAGCAATTGCCCGGCAGCGACGGTCATAACGGGCTTTTTCTTTATTTGCCATTTGCTCTGCACGCATGGCATCCAGCTCTTCTCTGCTGCAATAGCATTTATAGGCATGGGCGTCATCAAGCAGTTTTTGAATCACTTCTTTATAACGCTCCATGCGTTCGCTCTGATAAAATGGGCCTTCATCATAAGTAAGCCCCAGCCATTGCATACCTTCTAATATGGCATCAACCGCTTCCTGAGTAGAACGCTCTCTATCGGTATCTTCGATACGTAAAACAAATTTTCCCTGATGGCGTTTAGCATAAAGCCAGGAAAATAATGCCGTACGGGCACCACCAATATGTAAATAGCCCGTTGGACTTGGAGCAAAGCGTGTTCTTACAGTCATTTTGTCTCTCAGAAAGGAAAAAGAAGCATTTTACATATGGGTCGCATTAAATGAACACTCTCATGGAACCTTTAAAACAAAAAAGTGCCCATATTCAAATATGGACAAAGTTATCAACAAAGCTGACCAGTCGATCTATAAATAATTAACGGATGCAGACTAGCTAATAGATTTCTGAATCAAAGGGATTAAGGGTTCCGGGAGTTTAAGTTCACCTGATAACGCAAATTCTTTGCCTTTTTCAGACATTTTATTCCAGGTACGCAGGATGATCTCTATCCATTTTTCCTCACTGTATTCAGGATGTTTATCCGAAAAAGCCTGCATATAATGCTCAATAAAAACCAGTGCCGCGATATCTTCCAGCAATTGCGTATCAAGATTAGTCTTTAATGATTTCTTAGCCACTGCCTTATTGACACGCTCCAGATCTTCTTCAGAATAGCCCGCCTCTTTCATTAGCGCACAAACTGTGTCGGCATGGAATTGATACAAGTGGGTACGCCATTGATAATAGCCTTTTTTATCCATAGTGTAAGCATCACGTGGTGACTTCCAACGCTGGATGTGTTGGGCACTGATACCAAGCTTCATAGCATCATCGGTATCCGGAGCGAAACGATTGAGCATATTCGACATATTGCGGGAATAAAGAAGCTCCTTCGGCCAGACCTTGCCATCAACAGTTTCCTGATTGGGATCTTTACTATTGGCCGCATCTATCAGTGCGCCTGCTTTTTCAAACATTTCTTGAGTCATGATTTATCTCTATATAATTATATAATTATATCAATTAGATGGGTGCAGATGGAGACATTTCAATTAAAAAATAAAAAAATATCTAATTTAATTCAATATAACCACACCACAATGAGTGGTATAATCCGCGGCGAGGGAATAAAGCGCATTTATTTCACTATTTTATGAATTCTTTTATATAATTATTTAGGAAGAAAGTATGAACGTTGATCAGCACTTAAAAGTTGCACAATGGCACGTTGAACAAGCAAGACAACATGCCGCAGAAGAAAGTTATTCATGTGGCTGCCCATTAAATGAGCATGATAAAAAGGCAATTGAAGCCGTTGAAGCTAATAAGGTTGAAATGGAAAAGCACCAGCACGATTAAAAAATAACATTGTTTTGGTATCTAAAGGTAAAGAAAACTTCTTCTTTGCCTTTAAGTTAACAATTATTTTACTCTTATAGTAAGGTGATAGTTAAGGTAACAGTTTAGGATGTTCATCCCTTAACATCACAGCAGGCTCAGAAAAACTCACAAAGCGCTCCATAAAATCTATCGTTTCTAACATGAGTGTGCCGTGAAAAAATTGAGTCATTGGGACATCAACCCAAAGCCTGTCAGTCCAGGAATATAAGACGTAGGGTGTACCCCCCACACCATCGTGATTTCTATCGAATCCTTCATACAGATCCAGCGATTACCCTGCCATTTATTGTAAAAGGAAGCACGGGGCAGACTGGCCTGAACATCTAATAAGTTGGCTTCAAAATGATTGCCATATATACCCAATCAACTTGAAAATGCAGGATCGAACACTTGGAAATTATCATTAATTCGAGAATCTAATGATTTTCCAATGCTCGG
>JAIVER010000240.1 GCA_023864145.1 Thiohalomonas sp.
AGTGTTACGTCCTTATCTCTATGTGCGAAAAGGCGTTAATCAGAATTTTCTAGAGCTTTTTAAAGCTTGGTACAACCTAAAAACACGCAGGTAGAGTCGTTACAAAGGGACTTCTGGCCAAAAAGTGGATGACTGGCTATCCACCCAACCAGAGCCGTGCACTAAAAAATCACCACTCAATACAGTTTTTCAGAATTTAAATATTCTGAGGTTGAGGTGTGCCTAGTAAATGTAAAGCAAATTGCTTATATTTGATCTGTCCCTAAAAATCAATAATTAGTTATTTTTTATAGCAATTGTTTTGTACAGGTTCATATATCATTGAGTTTACGTTAATAGTCGCTCTACTTTTGTCCTGTTATTTGTTATGATTCACCGCTTATTTTTTTAAAACACAAGATATGATCTTCTGGAGATTGAGTGGCTGAATTAGAATTTATACGTAATTTTTCAATTATTGCCCATATTGACCATGGAAAATCCACATTAGCAGACCGGATCATTCAGATTTGCGGTGCTTTAAGCGATCGTGAGATGCAGGCTCAAGTTCTTGATTCTATGGATATTGAACGTGAACGCGGCATCACAATTAAGGCACAAAGTGTTTCTCTGGATTATCAGGCGAAGGATGCTAATACGTATCAGCTGAACTTTATTGACACTCCCGGACATGTTGATTTTTCCTATGAAGTATCACGATCTCTGGCTGCTTGTGAAGGAGCATTATTAGTAGTAGATGCTTCTCAGGGTGTCGAAGCGCAAAGTGTCGCCAATTGCTATACAGCCATAGGGCAGGGACTGGAAGTGTTACCTGTTTTAAATAAAATTGATTTACCAGCGGCAGATCCTGATCGTGTTATCACAGAAATTGAAGAAGTTATTGGCCTTGATGCTATTGAAGCACCTCATTGCAGTGCTAAAACAGGCGAGGGTGTAGAGGAATTACTGGAATATCTGGTGAAGCATATTCCTGCACCAGCAGGTGATAGAGATGCGCCATTACAGGCACTGATTATTGATTCCTGGTTTGATTCATATTTGGGTGTGGTTTCTCTGGTGCGCGTAATGCAGGGAACTCTTAAACGTAAAGATAAAATGCTGGTGATGTCAACCGGACGATCACATAGTGTCGATGGTATTGGTATTTTTACTCCTAAGCGAGAGCCAAAAGAATTTTTGACTGCTGGTGAGGTAGGCTACGTTATTGCCGGAATTAAAGATATCTATGGTGCCCCAGTGGGTGATACGTTAACTACAGCACATTATCCTTGCGATGAACCATTAAAAGGCTTCAAAGAAATTCAACCACGAGTTTTTGCCGGTCTTTTTCCTGTTTCTTCAGATGATTATGAAAATTTACGTCAGGCATTGGCAAAACTAAAACTTAATGATGCGGCGCTGTTTTTTGAACCTGAAGTATCTCAGGCATTAGGTTTTGGTTTTCGTTGTGGTTTTCTGGGTATGCTGCACATGGAAATTATTCAGGAACGACTTGAGCGTGAATATAACTTAGATCTGATCACTACTGCACCGACGGTTATTTTTCAAGTATTAACCACTAAGGGTGAGACTATTCAGGTTGATAATCCCGCATCATTGCCGGAACGCTCAACTATTGCAGAGATCCGTGAACCTATCATTTCGGCCAATATCCTATTGCCGCATGAATATGTAGGTAATGTTATTGGACTTTGTATTGAAAAACGCGGTGTGCAGAAAAAAATGCAATATGTTGGTAATCAGGTCAATATGACCTTTGAAATGCCGATGAATGAGGTGCTGCTGGATTTCTTTGATCGTTTGAAATCCGTCAGCCGCGGCTTTGCTTCTTTAGAATATCAGTTTGAACGTTTTGAAGCTTCACCATTAATTAAAATGGATATTTTAATTAATGGTGAACCCGTTGATGCCTTGTCACTGATTATTCACGAAGACTTAGCGTTAAGCCATGGTCGTGAATTAACAGAAAAAATGAAAGAACTGATTCAAAGACAAATGTTTGATGTCGCTATTCAGGCCGCAATTGGTTCAAAAGTTATTGCCAGAACCAATGTTAAAGCATTGAGAAAAAATGTGACGGCCAAATGTTACGGTGGTGACATCAGTCGGAAAAGAAAATTATTAGAAAAACAAAAAGCGGGTAAGAAACGTATGAAGCAGGTAGGAAATGTTGAAATTCCTCAAGAAGCCTTTTTGGCCGTGCTTCATATAGGCAAGGATTAAATTCCCAATTAACGTTGAAAGAGTCAGTTTCTACTGAATTAGAGAAAAGAAAAAGAGATTATAGAATGGATTTTGATATTGCATTAGTGCTTCTTGTTTTGACCTTTGTTTCTGGTATTGTCTGGTTAATGGATAAATTCCTTTGGGAAAAAGATCGACAGGCTAAACAATATGCAGAAATTGAACGTAAAGGAAAAGACATTAGTGATCAGGAACGTGATACCTTATTAGCTGATCCCATAATAGTTGATTATGCAAAATCATTATTTCCTGTTTTTTTTATTGTCTTGGTCCTGCGCTCCTTTATTTTTGAACCCTTTCGTATCCCATCTCAATCAATGATGCCTAATCTATGGGTTGGTGACTTTATTCTTGTTAATAAATTCAGCTATGGTGTACGATTACCCGTGCTTAATACAGAAATTTTTGATACTGGTAAGCCTCAAAATGGTGATCTGGCAGTCTTCAGATATCCGGTAAACCCGGCAATCAATTTTATTAAACGGGTTATTGGCGTGCCGGGTGATCATGTGCTTTATAAAAATAAATTACTTTATATTAATGATAAAGTCATGTCTCAGGAATTATTAGGTCCCTACAAAGGTGAAGGTTCGGGTAAAAAAATGACTGGTTCTTCACATAAAAATGAGGACCTACTGGGAATTGAACATGATATTCTACTGGTCCCCCATAAACCAGACTTGAGCCATATGTACTTTTCTGAGTTTTATAAAAATGGTCATATAGACTTGATTGTCCCGCAAGGAAAATACTTCGTCATGGGTGATAATCGTGATGAAAGTCACGATAGCCGCTTTTGGGGGCTTGTTCCAGAAGACAACTTAGTTGGCAAGGCTTTCATTATCTGGTTTAATTGGGATATTGGTCAGGGGCTTTTCTGGGAGCGTATTGGTAATTCAATTGATTAAGCATATAGATAAACTATACCCATGACCTATGAAAATGCTTGATTTTCATAGAGAAGAAGATCAAAATTATCCAATGACGCAAATTACTCTCACAGCCCATGA
>JAIVER010000241.1 GCA_023864145.1 Thiohalomonas sp.
TTCATGGGCTGTGAGAGTAATTTGCGTCATTGGATAATTTTGATCTTCTTCTCTATGAAAATCAAGCATTTTCATAGGTCATGGGTATAACCTCCCCAACCCCATTGATTTTTTAATTCATCAAAATTATTTTCACAATCAGCACGGTCTCGATAGTGTTGAAAAATAGTGACAATATCATCTTCTAAATCAGTCACCAAAACAGAGTATTCATAAGCTTGGATATCTTCAGGGCCATCGACTAATGCAAGCTGCTGTTGCAGTTAATTTTGAGTTTCAAAACCAATGATGTTATCACTGGATAAACGTCGTCTGACAATAATTACTCGCCGCTTTTTTTCCCAACCTTGCAATTGAAGTTGATCTTCTTTAGCTTCCCATTCTTTGTTAATATACCCATGACCTATCAAATGTAGAGAATATATTCCATATAATCAAGCTTAAAAGAGCAACTCACTTTACCTTCTAGAATTTTTTCACTTGAAAAATCACTAACATAACCATACTTTAGATAAACAAATGGTCAATAACAATGAATAATTGCCCCAACACACAAACTGGACATTTAAATCATATAAGATTTTTTCACAGCTAAGTTGAAAAAATAATTTATATATGCCAATTATTATGAATGCACTTGAAATAAAAAACCTAAAAAAAACCTATAAAAATGGTTTTGAAGCATTAAAAGGCATTGATCTTAATGTTAAACAGGGTGATTTTTTTGCTTTATTAGGTCCCAATGGGGCTGGCAAATCTACCATCATTGGTATTGTTTGTTCACTGATTAATAAAACTTCAGGTCAGGTTTCTATTCAAGGTTATAATTTACAAAAATCTCCCAGAGGGGCAAAGCAGAATCTTGGCATCGTACCACAAGAATTTAATTTTAATGTTTTTGAGCCCGTAGAAGAAATTCTTGTCAATCAAGCTGGCTACTATGGTGTCAGCCGTCCAGAAGCCTTTAAACGTGCGGAGGTACATTTAAAACAATTAGATTTATGGGACAAACGCCGAGAAATGGCTCGTGATCTCTCAGGCGGAATGAAACGCCGTTTGATGATAGCCCGAGCGCTCATGCACAATCCTCAGATCCTAATCCTTGATGAACCCACAGCCGGTGTTGATATTGAGATTAGACGCAGTATGTGGACTTTTTTACAGGAAATAAACAAGCAAGGCACAACAATCATTCTGACAACACACTATCTTGAAGAAGCTGAACAACTTTGTAAAAATATTGCTATTATTAATCAGGGCAGCATAATAAAAAACTGTGCCATGGCTGAGTTACTCTCTGAGCTGGATAGTGAATGTATGGTATTAAATTTACAAGAACCTCTGGACACTGCTCCAATTCTGGCAGACTATTCCAGCTACTTAATTGACAACACAACCCTTGAGGTTGAAATTAAAAAAGGGGAAGGTATTAATACTTTTTTTGAATTATTAAGCCAAAAGAAAATTAAAGTACTTAGTATGCGAAATAAAAGCAATCGTCTTGAACAACTTTTTTTACGTATGGTAAAAAAATAAACTTTATCAGATCACAGCTTTTCAGCTGAATAAAATGAAAGGCCATTTACTATAATGAGTCACTCAACTATGTATTTAAACGATAATATTACTGCCTATAAGACTATATTAATTAAAGAAATTCTTCGTTTCTCCCGAATATGGTTACAAACTATCATCCCGCCAGCGATTACCATGGGATTGTATTTCATTATCTTTGGTCAGCTCATTGGTTCTCAATTGAGTAACATTGATGGCTATACTTATATGGATTACATCGTACCCGGATTAATCATTATGTCGATAATCACTAACTCTTACTCTAACGTGGTTTCCTCTTTCTATGGCAGCAAATTTCATCATCATATTGAAGAGTTACTGGTGTCTCCCATTGCAAATATCACTATTATCGCCGGTTATATCTCTGGTGGAATTGCTCGAGGTTTGACTGTGGGTATCATTGTTACCCTCGTTTCTTTATTTTTTACACAAATTTCAATTGCCAGCTATATCACTGCATTTGTGGTAGCGATATTAACTGCCACACTTTTTTCACTTGCAGGTCTGATCAATGCTATTTTTGCCAATAGTTTTGATGATATATCCATTGTCCCGACATTTATTTTAACCCCGCTTACCTATCTGGGCGGGGTTTTTTACTCCATTGAAATGCTACCTGAATTTTGGCGCAATATTTCCTTATTTAATCCCGTACTTTATATGGTCAATGGTTTTCGCATGGGAATGCTCGGTGTCTCTGATGCCAGTTTAGCAACAGCAATTATGATTATCATCGGCTTTATTGTTCTATTAACTTCTATATGCCTGTGGCTGCTAAATAGCGGCATTGGCATAAAAAAATAATTATCAGGTTAGATTTTCATGGATTTTTTATACTCAATTGATTTTACTGAGCTTATCAAACAAAGCACCTATACTGGTCTGGTTATTTTTTTAATTGTATTTTTAGAAACCCTATTACTTGTTGGGCTTTTTTCCCCGGGTTCTATGGCGCTGGTTGCAATTGGTAGTTTAATTGCCACTGGTCATTTAGATTTATGGCCAACATTATTCTGGGCATTTGCTGGTGCTGTCGTTGGCGATAATATCAGCTTTTGGATTGGAGTCTACTTTCATGATCATTTAAAAAATTCAAAACTTTACACAAAATACCAGCATGAATTTATAGGGAGAGCTCAACCCCGCTTTACAGTTTTCTGAGCTCAGCAATAAAAAAGGAAGTCCACTACCCGTGACAGACTTGCACAACACTGATTTAACGACTTCCCAGAAAATAGAGTTTAGCGCAAAGGTATTGGCAAACCAAGGGTTACATAGTCAGTGACTCAAATGAGTCAAGAGTATGGTGTTGTGATCTAATGAAACCGTACACTTTAATAAGAGATAATAACAATCACTTATTGAGGTGCAAGAATGGGACAGAAAAGAACATACAAACAATATTCCAAAGAATTTAAAGAAGAAGCACTAGCTCTGGTCAGAGAGCAAGGCTACTCAGTTCCAGATGCGGCTAAATCACTGAGAATAGCGAGTAATATCCTGTATCGCTGGAAAGAAAAACTAGAATCACAGCTTGAGGGTAAATCATTGTCAGAAAATGAACGAGAAGAGCTTAAACATCTACCTAAAGAAAATAAGACTTTACGCATGGAGAAAGAGATTTTAAAAAAGGCCAGTGCCTTCTTCGCGAAAGAAATGAAGTAAAATTTGACTTCA
>JAIVER010000242.1 GCA_023864145.1 Thiohalomonas sp.
TTTTCATGGGCTGTGAGAGTAATTTGCGTCATTGGATAATTTTGATCTTCTTCTCTATGAAAATCAAGCATTTTCATAGGTCAGGGGTATACATAAAATAAGGTGTTTTTATGAGCCGCAGAGGAATGGGATTGTATTTTAGTGATTGCAGAATTTTATGCGAAATATCATCATTAACATGCCCCGCAGAGTTATCTAATAAATAACGCCTCATTGTTCTGCTTTCCACATTTGTCATTGTCACAGCCTAACCGAAGTGATTATGTAACTGATTCATAATGCTTTCCCATGAGACTGCAGGTAGCAGTCCAGGCTGATAAGAAAAGTGGTAGCTACCGCATAAGTCATTGTATTGTTGAAATTTTACAGCAGAGACAGCAGCGTTTTCACTCTCAATCCAACGTTTAAATATTCCTTCTTCATCGCCCTCAGCATAGAGCGTTAAACTAAAAGTGGTTATGGTTAGTATCAGCAGCAGTTTGGACAGACTTAATAAATTTTTCATAAATAATCCTATTAATATTTTTCTGCAGTATATCGCTCCCGGATGAATTGAAACTGAAAATACTATTTATTTTCCCCAGGAGAAATAAAATGGACCTTGTTTACCAGTCAATGGGATGGATTTAAATGACTAAAATTATAATGATATTAAATTCTTCTAATAAAGCTTTAAATGATAATGAATATCATTTATACTTTGTGAATACATTTATTTCTTTAGGGTTTTTATGACACTTGATAAGTTGAAAAAGGGACAATCAGCCATGGTTACAGCTATTAATGCCAGTAAAGAGCTAAAAAATCGTTTTAGTTCATTTGGTCTGGTTAAGGGCGCGAATGTCTATACTGAAGAATACTCACTAGCAAAAAAAACCATGGAAATACGTATTAATAAAACGCGTATTGCCATCAGAGCCTCTGAAGCAGAAAAAGTTGAGATAGCTTAATGGCGACTATTAAAGTTGCATTGGTTGGTCAACCTAATGTGGGCAAAAGTGCGCTGATTAACTCAGTGGGTAATGCCCGTTTAAGAGTAGGCAACTTTAGCGGCGTGACCGTTAAAAAAGAAGTAGTTCGATTTAGTCGTGAGGGCTATGATTTTGAAATCACGGATTTACCTGGCTCTTATTCATTAACTGATTATACGATTGAAGAACGTCTCACTAAGCATTATCTGGATGATAATGACTATGACCTCATTCTTAATGTTGTTGATTCAACCAATATTGAACGTAATCTCTATCTGACGACAGAGTTACTTGCTTTGAATAAGAAATTAGTCATTGCGCTCAATATGACTGATGAAGCAGTCAAAGAAGGCGTTAATATTGATGAGCATCAATTAGGAAAGATTCTCGGTGTTCCCTGTGTCAAAACTTCTGCGATAGAAAAAACAGGTATTGATGAATTAATTCAGGCTCTTATTAAAACTTATAATTTCAGGGAAAATCGTTTCCATCTACAATTTAGTGAAGTCTATGAACAAGAAATTTGTCATATTGTTTCTTTTTTAGAAGAGAAAAAAATCCAGTGCAAAATCAATCTTAAAGCACTGGCGATTAAACTGCTAAGAGAAGATAAGGAAACTTATCAGCACTTTCATGAAGAACCTGTCTGGGTAGAATTACAACCTATAGTCAACAACGCTTATCAGCATCTCTATCTGCATTATGGTACCAAAGATCTTGATGATATTTTTAATGATGAAAAATTGGCTCTGGCTAAAGGTGCGGTTGCAGAAACAGTTCAATTTGAAAAACAGGTAAAGACGACTTTTACCGATAAAATCGACTCTTTGCTCATGCATAAATTTGTCGGCTTGCCAATTTTTTTGTTTATGATGTGGGGCTTATTTCAACTTACCTTTGAAGTCGGCAGCATCCCTATGGATTGGATTGATGCCTTCTTTGCTCTGCTGGTTGACGGTACTAAATCTTTTCTTGGCGATACAGAGCTCGCCTCAGTCATTGCCGATGGCGCCATTGCCGGAGTAGGGGCTGTTATCTTATTTCTACCCAATATTATTATTTTATTTTTAGGTATTGCCCTGTTAGAAACGACGGGTTATATGAGCCGGGTGGCGTTTCTTCTGGATGGTTTTTTTCACAAATTTGGTTTGCATGGAAAATCATTTATTCCCTTAGTGAGTGGCTTTGGCTGTTCAGTGCCGGCGTATATGGCAGCCAGAACGTTAAAAAATGATCGTGATCGTCTGTTGACACTCTTTATTATTGGTTTTATGAGTTGTGGTGCAAGGCTGCCGATCTACGTTTTGTTTGTCGGTGCTTTTTTTGCAGAACATCATGCAGGAAATTTACTCTTTGTGATTTATATTTCTGGTGCCTTATTAGGTATTATTGCCGCTAAAGTACTAAAAATGACGGCCTTTAAAGGGGATGATGAACCCTTTGTTATGGAAATGCCTAAATACCGTTTACCTTCTCTAAAATTACTCTGGCACACAGTTTCAGGCCAGGCAATGATGTATTTAAAAAAAGCAGGTACTTTTATTTTATTGGCATCGGTGCTGGTCTGGTTTGCCAGTAATTACCCGAAACAGGCAGAAGTGGAGCAGCAATATAAGGTTAAAGTTGAGCAGGCTGAAAATGAAAGCGCTGTATCAGCATTAAATAATGAACTGGCACTGTATAAATTAGAGCATAGCTACCTGGGTGTCATTGGACATGCCTCAGAACCTTTTTTTGCGCCATTAGGTTATGACTGGCGTATGGCTGTGGCATTAGAAACAGGTCTGGCCGCCAAAGAAGTTGTTGTTGCTACTCTCGGAGTATTATATGGCCTGGGTGAAGAAGAGGATGAAAGCAGTTCCGGCCTTGTTGACAAGATCAGAGCGAATATCAGTTTGCCGGCGGGTATCTCATTTATTGTTTTTGTGATGATTTATTTACCCTGTTTAGCTGCCTCTATGGTCTTTATGCGTGAATCAGGTAGTTGGAAATATCTGGCTTATTTGTTTGTCTTTACCACCGCAACAGCATGGATTTTATCTTTTGTCGCATTTAACCTAGTTTAATCAGTTGAAAATAGGCTAAAATCACAAGTGTTTGAAAAACAAGGATGAAATGATGGTTTTGCCACCCAAATCTGATCACCCAACGGGTGATTAGGCTTTAGCAACTAGAAATCCACTTTCTGAGGCGGTAGAAGTTGACACTTATGCTGGAAAATTACATATTGAATGGGATTCCAATGCCAAAGTCACTCCCA
>JAIVER010000243.1 GCA_023864145.1 Thiohalomonas sp.
AAAGGTGAGAAATAATCATTTTTTTCACAATGCTAAAGAGTTTCGACAGAAAATTAATGAGTTTTTTGATGAAATTTTACCGAGCATTGGCAAATCATTAGATTCTCGAATTAATGACACTTTCCAAGTGTTCGATCCTGCATTTTTAAGTTGATTGGGTATATAAGAACGATTTACATAATATAAGAAATAGAGTAAAAATTCTGATGAAAAAACAATTTATGACCCCCCTGATAATCTTTGGCTTATTAGTCGTTTTACTGGTTGTCGGATTAATGAAAGCAAAGTCTGTGCGTGATGTACCTTCACCGCTTATTGGTAAGGCAGTGCCAGAATTTTCTATCCCCACTGTAGAAGATCAAGAAAAAGTATTCAGTAACAAGGATCTCAAAGGGCAGGTGTCATTGCTCAATATCTGGGCTTCATGGTGTGTTTCCTGTCGGGCTGAACATAGGCTTCTTAATCTGATTGCAGGGCAGGGCATTAAAATTTACGGCATCAATTATAAGGATGAATTAAGCGATGCTCGTCGCTGGTTAAGTGCTTATGGTAATCCTTATGTGAAAAGCGCTCATGATATCACCGGTCGAGCAGGCATTGACTGGGGTGTTTATGGTACGCCGGAAACCTTTGTTATTGATAAAAAAGGCATGATTCGCTACAAGCATACCGGCCCTGTCTATCAGCAGGACATCGATGAGAAAATGTTACCAATGATTAAGCAACTACAGGCAGAATCATAATGCTTAGCACAACGATGAAAAAAAACCTGGCATCTCGTATTTTAGCTTTGAACAGCATAGTGTTTTTCATACTATGTTTACTGCCGCTTCATTTGCAGGCAGGGCCCAGAGGTCAGCCGAAAGAACCCATTGTGTTTGAAAATCCTCAAGTTGAAAGCGATTATCTGGAACTATCAGAAGAATTACGCTGTCTTGTCTGCCAGAATCAAAATCTGATTGATTCCAATGCTGAGTTAGCTGATGATTTGCGTCGAGAAGTAGCAAAGATGCTTAAGAAGGGTAATAACAAAGAACAAGTGATTGAATTTATGGTTGAACGCTATGGTGATTTTATTTTGTATAATCCAGCATTTAAAGCACAAACACTATTACTTTGGGTGGGCCCATTTGTGTTGATGTTTTTTGGTATTTTCATTTTACTGAAAAAAATCAGAGCAGATAAAGAAGAAAAAAATACGGATAGTTCAGCGCTTTCTGAACAAGAAAAAGAAAAGTTATACGCTATCCTGAAAAACAAATAGTATAAAAAAGGTAAATCAAGCATGTGGGTATTATGGTTAATTTGTGCTCTATTAATAATTATAGTGATTGCTCTATTAATAAGGCCCTTGTTCAAAACTTATTCAGACAGTGAACTGGCTGAAAGTCAGAAAAAAGCCAATCAACGTAAAGAACTGAATATTGAGCTGTATCAGCAGAAGAAAGCTCAAATTGAGCAAGACTTTGCTAATTGTTTATTAGATGAAGAAGGACGAATTCAGGCACAAAATGAAATAGAACACAGCTTGATTCAAGATGCGGAAGGCTCTGCTGCTGCAGAATTAACACAACTCTCCAAGAGCAGTGCTAAAAAACTAAGCATTGCATTCTTGATCATTATTCCAGTCTTTTCAGTGATCACCTATCTCTCTGTTATGCCAGAGAATTTTGAACAAGTTGTACTATCAGATCCAGCAGCACAATCTCATGTACCTAAAAGCCGGAATCAAGTACCTGATATTGCCACTATGGTGACTTCTTTAGAAAAGAAACTAAAAGAAAATCCTGACAATGCACAGGGATGGAATATGCTGGGTCGCTCTTATGTAGTGATGAAACGCTATGCTGAAGCAGGCGTGGCCTATGAAAAAGCTATGGCACTAGTTAAGCAAAATAAAGTACAACAAGCTATGCCTGAGCTGGAAATTAATTATGTAGAAGCTTTAATGCAAACAGATGAAAAATCCGCTTATCAAAAAGCCCGGACGCTTCTGGGTGCAATGTTAACGGCTAATCCTGATAATGGCGATGCTTTATGGTTTATGGGCTTTCTTGACTTTGATGCAGGTAATAAAAAGCTTGCAGTTAAGCGCTGGACACATTTATTGACCTTGTTACCGCCAAATGGAGAACAGGCGAAGATTGTGATGACATATCTTAATCAAATAAATGCTAAAACAGGAACTGTGACTAATAAGCAGTCTGCTGAAACATCAAAACAACCTGCGTCTAACACACAAACTCAAGCCAAACCTGCAGGACCTGCACCAGGAGAACAATTAACCGGGTCAGCAGAGGAAAAGGCTTTTATTGCTTCTATGGTTGCCAGAGTTGAAAAACGAGTCAAAGACAATCCACAGGATTTAAAAGGTTGGAAATCACTAGGCAAGTCATATGGCGTATTAAATCGAAATGTTGACTCAGCCAATGCCTATGCTAAGGCTGTGGCATTAGATAGTAAAGATGTGAACTTATTAATGGATTATTCAGACGCTGTTATTAAAACACGCCAGCCTGATCAGCTGGATAAAGCCCGTATTGTTTTTGCGCAACTAGTCGATCAAAACTATCAGGATCTGGATGCGCTCTTTTTGTCAGGATCACTGGCACGTCTTGCCGGTGATACTGAGCAGGCAAAATTGTTCTGGAATAAATTACTGCCTCAATTAGCTCCAGAAAGTGAAGCTTATAAAAGTGTAAAAAGGAATCTTAATTCACTATAATATTTCCACCCCCTCCTCAGCTGAAAATTTGCTATTTCTCCTGGAGAGGGGGGAGTTCACATATTTAAAAATACATGCCATCTTTTGTACACAATGGCTTCAATAGCGGCATATAATTTATATTATCAATTTACCCACCCTGTTTTCCTCCCACTCTAATTAATCAGTTGAAAATAGGCTAAAATCACAAGTATTTGAAAAACAAGGATGAATGATGGTTTTGCCACCCAAATCTGATCACCCAAAGAGTGATCAGGCTTTAGCGACTAGAAATCCACTTTCTGAGGCGGAGAAGTTGACACTTATGCTGGGAAATTACATATTGAATGGGATTCCAATGCCAAAGTCACTCCCATGGGGCAATTACCTTTTTTCATCCACTTTTTAAAATTAGGTGGTCGATTTGATCCCTGGGTAAGCGATTGTCCTTTACATTATCGAAGCAATAATGCGCCTAAAAAAGTGAATGTAC
>JAIVER010000244.1 GCA_023864145.1 Thiohalomonas sp.
ATCAGAATTTTCTAGAGCTTTTTAAAGCTTGGTACAACCTAAAAACACGCAGGCAGGGTCGTTACAAAGGGACTTCTGCCCATGAATGCATATCTGGCCAAAAGTGGATGACTGGCTGTCCATGATTGGCTATCCACCAACCAGAGCCGTGCACTAAAAAAATCACCACTCAATACAGTTTTTTAGAATTTAAATATTCTGAGGTTGAGGTGTGCCTAAATGTAAAGCAAATTGCTTATATTTAATCTGTCCCGATTAATATTAACTGAAGCTTAAGATTAGCGCTTATTTAGAACATTGAAAAAGAATTATTTAAGAATTTCTCCGGGCAGCCAGGTAGCAAGTTGCGGGCAGTAAGCCAGAGCGCCCAGCATGCCTAATTGAATGAGAATAAAAGGGATAATACCTTTATAAATATCACTGGTTTTAACAGAGTCAGGAGCAACAGCACGCAGATAAAATAGTGCAAAGCCAAATGGCGGGGTTAAAAATGAAGTTTGCAGGTTAATGGCAATCATAATACCGAGCCAGACCGGGTCTATGCCCATGGTAAGTAAAATAGGGGCAATGATGGGTACGACTACAAAAGTGATTTCTATAAAGTCTAATATAAAACCCAATAAAAACATCACCAGCATAACAATCAATACCGGGCCAAAAGCACCTGGGGGTAAAATTTGTGCCAGCCAGCTGTCAGGATCATTTTCTGATATACTTAATAGAAATTCTTCAATGACCTGATCACCACCAAAGCCTCTAAAGACCAGAGAAAAAATAGCAGCACCAATAAAAATAAAGAAAATCATACTGGTGACTTGAGTCGTGTTATAAACCACTTCTTTTAATACACTAAAATGCAGTTCTTTTTTGAACAAAGCTAAAATCATTGCTCCAACTGCACCTACGGCAGCTGCTTCAGTTGGTGTGGCGGCTCCTGTAAGAATAGAACCCAGAACAGCAATAATCAGTAACAGAGGAGGGAGCAGTGCTTTTATAGTTCGTACTAGAATTGAATCAGAATCCTGTGACGTATCGCTGGTGATTTCTGGAATGAGGTCGCGACGGAAAAAGCCAATGGCAATAATATAAAGAATATAACATAACACCAGTAATAGGCCGGGGATCAAAGCACCAACAAATAAGTCTCCTACGGATAGAGTTTCCGGAGCAAATATGCCCATATTTAATTGTGCTTGCTGATATGCGGCGGAAAGCACATCACCCAGAAGGATCAGAATAATGGAGGGAGGAATAATTTGTCCTAAAGTCCCGGCGGCACAAATAGTACCCGTGGCGATACTGGGATGATAGCCGCGTTTTAGCATAATAGGTAAAGACAGCAGGCCCATAGTGATCACCGTTGCACCGACAATACCCGTACTGGCTGCTAATAACATGCCGACCAGGATCACCGATATACCCAAACCGCCACGCAGACTGCCAAATAGATCGGCCATTGTGCCTAATAGTTCTTCGGCGACTTTTGAGCGTTCCAGCATGACACCCATAAAGACAAAAAGTGGTACGGCAATCAATGTTTGATTGGTCATAATACCGTAGATGCGATTAGGTAAAGCCAGTAAAAAAGTAGCATCAAAGCTATCAGTTAATAAGCCGATGGCAGCAAATGCGAGTGCTGTACCACCTAAAGACAAGGCCACTGGATATCCGATTAATAAAACAATAGAGACTGATGTAAATAATAAAAGAGGCATAATGACGTCCATTACTCAGCCTCTTCTTCTTTATTGCAGGGCATTTTTTTACCAGGAGGTGACGGCCAAAGAATAGCAATATTTAATAATAATTGACTGATACCCTGTATGAAGAGTAAAAAAGTCATGACTAAAATCGTGGATTTGAGCAGATAAACTCCGGGTAGGCCGCCTGCTTCACCGGATTCTTCTTTGAGTGCCCAGGAGGCTGTAACATAATCCCAACTGACCCAGGCAATGAAAATGGTGACCGGGATTAATAAAAAGAGAGTACCAAATAAATTAACCCAGGCTTTGTTACGAGGGTTCATTTTGGAGTAAAAAATATCGACACGAACATGACCATTATGTTTGAGTGTATAAGGTATGCCAATTAAAAAAACCAGAGCATACATATAAATGACAGATTCCTGCATGGCAATCCAGCCCATCTCAAAACCGTAACGTAATACGACAATAGCAAAGGTTAAAATAACCATTAATAAAGTGAGCCATGAGATAGATTCCCCACTCCAGACTGAAATCTTTTCCAGATGGGAAGCTATCTGGATTATTTTTGTTGTGTGCTTATTGGTATTCTTGTGGGAATTATTGATTGCTTTCATGAGTAAATAAGTGACTGACAAAAAGTGCTGTTTTCACGATGCTTAAGTAGCAGACATTTTAACACATTGGGATCTTTATCCAGAGTTAATTTAGCTTCTTTATTGAATTGCTGCCGGCTGGTTTGTTGAGAGCTAAGACGTGACAGGCAAAATCGAAGTGAGGCAGCGCGCAGCATTGTCGGCCAATTGTGTTTTTCATTATCATTAAGCAGTGACTTAGCCTTGTTTAAATCCAGATAGTGATCATCACCCAGGTACCAGTTATTGACGCTAATGGTAAGATCAAATAGCAGCGGGGCATGCCAGGCGGTATAAAAGTCTAATATGCCACTGAGCTGATCATCTTTGAATTGGGAGTCAAACAGGGCGTTATCACGAAATAAGTCGGCATGAATAACACTCCTGGGCAGATTGTGATCCATATGCTCGTGTTGAAATGATAATTCATCACAGAGTAATAAAGCATCGTCTTTATCAAGATGCTCACAATGTGCTTTGCCAATACTCTGAATTTGAGAAAATCCCCATGGATTGCTCCGATGTAAAGAAAAATGTTTTCCGACCTGATGCAGTTGTGCCATTGCTGTGCCGATTTGCCGGCAATGAGAGATGCCTGGCTGAAGAATGCTCTTGCCTGGTAATCGCATTAAATAATGCAACCGGCTTTGCTTGCCATAGATTGAGTATTTGTTGACTGGAATCAGTAACAGGCTCCGGTACTGTCATACCGTGGTTACGCAGCAAGCACATCAATTGTAGAAAATAACTTAATTTTTGAGCACTATACCCATGACCTATGAAAATGCTTGATTTTCATAGAGAAAAAGATCAAAATTATCCAATGACGCAAATTACTCTCACAGCCCATGA
>JAIVER010000245.1 GCA_023864145.1 Thiohalomonas sp.
TCATTAATTTTCTGTCGAAACTCTTTAGCATTGTGAAAAAAATGATTATTTCTCACCTTTTCATTCATTACTTTCCATAACCGCTCTATCAAATTCAAATTTGGGCTATACCCAAAGATAAATCAAAGGCAGAAGTCGGCGTACAAATTGTTGAACATTGGATCATTGCTCGTTTGCGACATCAGACTTTTTTCTCTCTACATGAATTAAACCAGTCTATTAAAGCACTCTTAGTTGATTTGAACTCAAAGCCCTTCAAGAAATTACCCTGTAATCGATTACAGGCTTTTGAGAAAATTGATAAGCCTACATTAAAATCGTTACCCCGTCATGCCTATGAATATACAGAGATTAAAATCGTTAAAGTTTATATCGATTATCACATTGAAGAATATGAGCAACACTTTTACTCGGTACCTCATCATCTGGTCGGAGAAATACTGGAATTGCATGTCGGCGATAAAGTCATCCAGATGTTCTTCAAAAATAAGCTGATAACCACTCATGTACGCAAGTATTACTCTGGCACCAGTACTGAGCCAGCTCATATGCCCACACGGCATGAGAAACATTATAAATGCTCTCCAGGGCGCTTAATGAACTGGGGTAAAGACATTGGGCCTGATGTACTGATTTGGGTGAAACAGCGTCTTAATGAAAAGGCACACCCTGAACAAGCCTCTCGGGTGTGTTTAGGATTGCTCAATCTCAGTCGCAGCGATGACAATCAACGCTTGAACAAAGCTTGTCAGATAGCCAATAAAAAGTCCCTTAATCGACTCAAAAATATACAATCAATTTTGACCAGCAATCTGGATAAATTGCCAACTGATAGTCTCTGTCAAGAAGAGTTCGATCTTGAGGAAACACTATTGCCAGAGAGTCATAAGAATATTCGTGGCCCTAAAGACTACCATTAAAAATACTCATTTTATTAAGGAACTATTATGATCACAGAAAATATTCTCACCCAGTTACGCCAGTTAAAACTCAGTGGTATGTCGATGGCTCTTCAAGGACAAATTGAGCAACCAGGTACTTATGAAGGCTTGTCTTTTGAAGAATGGATCCAATTTCTAATCGAACAGGAATTTACCGAACGCAGCCAGCGTAAACAGTAGCGGCTGATCAGAGCGCCTAAGTTTAAAATACAGGCGAATGCTCAAGCCATTGATTACCTTCATCATCGTGGACTACAACAAAGTCAGATGGCCGCCTTGTTAGAATGTGACTGGATTGCTAAAGGACAGAATCTTTTACACACTGGTTCATGTGGTAGTGGTAAAACATGGCTAAGCTGTGCAATCGGTCATACTGCTTGTATAAAGGGTTATTCTGTTCGCTACTATCGAATATCCCGTCTTCTTTTAGAGCTGACTCAGAGTAAAACTGATGGTTCTTACAGTAAGTTTCTGAACAGTTTAAACCGCTAGATCCTGGATGACTGGGGATTAGAGCCTCTTAAAGCGGCACAACCTATTGATCTGTTGGAGATCATGGATGATCGACATGGGACTTTATCGACAGCCATGCTGAGCCAGTTGCCAACGGATCAATGGTATCACGGCATTGGTGATAATACTCTAGCCGATGCCATATTAGATCGACTGATGCACAATGCCCACAGAATCAACCTAAAAGGGGAATCAATGCGCAAACAAATTGATAAACTCGAGTAGATCTATCCTCATTATTTTTTTGAAATTTTGTTAAAGAGCAATTTTTAAAAAAACTAGCCCAATATGAACACTTGAGCTAGAATATCGGACGAGTGATACGTCAGATATTCAGGTGTTCAGATTAAACCAGAATGGGCGTTCAGATAAAACCGGAAGAGGTGTTCACGTTCGTCGAAATACGCAACTGCAACAGCAGCTTGCATTAGTCGATGCCCCTGAAGATATCCGAGCTTATGAATACTCTGTTTTGGTGACTGATTTAGAAGATGATATTGTCACTATTTTTCAACACTATCGAGACCGTGCTGATTGTGAAAATAATTTTGATGAATTAAAAAATCAATGGGGTTGGGGAGGTTATAGCACCCATAAAATAAAGAGCTATCAATTCATGCCTCGAATGATTGCATTGATATCTAACTGGTGGAATTTATTTGTTCGATTAGTCATTCCACACAAAGACCATGAGGCAATTACCAGTCATCCATTATTGCTCAGTAGCATTGGCAGATTGACTGAACATGGTCGTCAAAAGAAGATGCTTATTACCAGCACTCATGGTGAGATTACGACATTAAAATCAGCATACATCCGACTTGTCGACTTTTTTGATGAGCTTAAAACAACTGCGACGCATTTAAATTACAATGAGTGCTGGAGGCTTATTTTGGCAAAGGCAATGGAGAAATTTAAGGTTAATCTAGGCTCTGATAATTATGTAGGACTACCAGCTCCTTCATAGAACATAATGAGTCAGACTTTTAGCTTCTTTATGCTAAATTTTGGTTGCTGGCAGGGTTAACTGATTTTTTTAGGTTGAACGTTGATGTTTTTCCCAAATTCTCTGAAGGCTGAGGCACAGCATCTTTAGATTCTGTTTCAGTCTGAGACTCTACATTTTGTAGTTTTCTTATCAACTTCATTGTTAGTACTTACATCTGCACTTTCCGCAGCAGTATCAAGAACAACTCCCGTTGAAACACCTGAAATTTCCATAGCCAGCTCACAAAAATTATCTAACTAGTTATTATCCTTAGTGTCCATAAAAACCGAAGCTTTAGGCTTTTCTTTATCAATAGGAAAAAAAGTAAAAAAAAACCCCATAATCAATCGATTTTGAGGTTTTTTCATGTATAACCCTGGCAGTGACCTACTTTCGCATGGGAACTCCCAAACTATCATCGGCGATGACAGGTTTCACTTCCGAGTTCGGTATGGGGTCGGGTGGTTCCATGTCTCTATGGCCGCCAGGAAAGACGGTTGAGTCAAAAAATAAGCTCAGCTCACTTTTCGTCTCTAAAAGGGGGTAAGTAAACCAGAAAGACGCACTTGTTCTGTCCATTTTTATGCGTTTGTTTCGCCTCTTATCTTATTTCTTTTCTTGTCTTGGGTATTACGCTCAGGCTTTCTTTGTAATCTCTAGAAAGTACTTTGCGATATATAGTCAAGACTCACGGGCAATTAGTATTGGTTAGCTTCATGCATTACTGCACTTCCACACCCAACC
>JAIVER010000246.1 GCA_023864145.1 Thiohalomonas sp.
TTTTCATGGGCTGTGAGAGTAATTTGCGTCATTGGATAATTTTGATCCTCTTCTCTATGAAAATCAAGCATTTTCATAGGTCATGGGTATATGCCATAAGCCCCATAAGCTAAATGGATTAAAACCCAGAAAAACCGCTTTTCCTTCAGGCACAAGTATACGATCAACTTCTCTAAGAATCTGCTGGGGATTCATCTCAAACTCGAGTGTGTGAGCTAAAATGACCACATCAACAGACTGGTTTTGTATGCCCAGGTTATCAAAACCAGTAATAACATGAGTACAGGTTTTTTTTGATAAACTTGCGCCTGTTGTTTTATACTGCCTGATGATTCAAGGACATATTGATATAAAGTTCTAGATTTTTTGCTCAGCTCAAACTCATCCAGACAGCCTAACTGAAGCAGATTGTAACCATAGATTTGCTCAAGTCGTTTATTTAAATGGTATTTTTCGCTACTTAATAAAGCCTGGCCTAAGTCACTTGAATAGCAATTAGCTACCATCTGCCAGGGATCAATAAAAGGTAATGGTTTCAGGTGATTTTATTTTTCTAAATAGTCTAAATATATTATTAGAATTATTCATCTTTATGACATTTTTATGTAATAATTAACCGTTATGAGTAAAGAAAAAATGACCTCTGAAACAAGTCCTAACATAACAAAAGTAGCAGCCTTTGATGATAATTATATCTGGTTTATTCATGGTTTGTCTGAAAAGACTTCAGAAAAACAAATAATTATAGTTGATCCAGGTGACGCTGAACCTGTTATTAAATCAATTATACAAAATAATTACCTGCCGCAGGCAATATTTATTACCCATCATCATTATGATCATACGGGTGGTATTAAAACACTGCTTGATACTTACCCGATCCCTGTTTATGGACCGGCAAAGGAAAAAATCCCACACATTACTCATCCTTTATCGGAAGAACACACTATTTCATTGAGTTCAATGGGCTTGTCTTTTAATATTATTGATGTCCCTGGACATACGATTGGTCATATTGCCTATTTTGGACATCAGTCTTTGTTTATTGGTGATACGTTATTTGCCGGTGGTTGCGGACGTATTTTTGAAGGTACAGCAGAACAAATGCATCAATCTCTCAGTAAATTACTTAATTTAGATGATGAAACAATGGTTTATTGTGCCCATGAATACACTCAAGACAATCTAAAATTTGCACAACGAGTTGAACCCGATAACGAGCAACTGAAAGATAGAATCAAAGATACCACTCAGTTACGCCTCAATAATCAAGCAACTCTGCCATCGACTCTTAAACTTGAAAAACAAACTAATCCATTCTTACGTTTTGATATTGACAGCGTTAAATCAGCTGCTGAGATTTTTGCTCAAAAGCCGCTCAATACACCAGCAGAAGTATTTAGAACCGTACGTTATTGGAAAGACACTCTGGACTAAACTATTGATAAAACCATTGCATTCACATTTAAATTCAAACAAAGGACATGTTTTTTTAAAAGACATATCAACCCCTATTATGATAATAAAATACTCATTCATTGTTTTTTTTATATTTTTCTTTATCAGCGGCTGCAGCTTAATTAATAAAATTGAGACTGATAACGCCAATGATAGTATTAACACCGCTGATGGACATGATTTTTTAACTGATATCTTCGCAAAATTGCAGGGACAAACTAAATCTGAGGATGAAACAGAGCCGGTATTAAAATCAACGCAGTTAGTACTGCAATCCAGTTCACAATCAAATCAGGCCAGTGTTCAACAACAAATTGATAAATACCTTGAAAAAAAACCAAAAAAAATAGTTTTTGATGATGTCTGGACACGATTAGAAACACTTTATCAATTATCTGATATACAAAATCACAGAATAGATTTACAAGAAAAGTGGTTCACAAAACATAAAAAACACATAGAAGAAACATCTAAACGGGCGACTCCTTTTTTATATTTCATTACAGAAGAAGTCAATAAACGAAATATGCCTGGTGAGTTAGCACTATTACCCATCATAGAAAGCAGTTTTAGACCTAAGGCATATTCCCGAATGAAAGCTGCAGGTTTATGGCAGTTTGTACCTGCAACTGGTACTCATTTTGGCTTAAAACAAAATTGGTGGTATGACGGCCGTCGAGATGTTTATCAATCGACTCTTGCTGCACTCACCTATCTGGAACAGTTAAACAAATATTATAAGGGTGATTGGCTATTAGCTCTGGCTGCATATAATGCCGGTGCTGGAAATGTTAATAAAGCCATTAGAAAAAATATTAAAAAAGGTAAACCCATTGATTATTGGTCATTACCCCTGCCTAAAGAAACATTTAAATATATACCTAAATTATTAGCAGTATCCAGAGTCATAAAAAAACATAACGAATATGCCATCAGTTTAGCACCCATTGAAAATCAGGCTCACTTAATGCTAATCAATACACAGTCTCAAATTGATTTGTTAGTTGCCGCAAAAATGGCTGATATCACCCTCACTGAAATACGCTCCTATAACCCGGCCTTTAAACAATGGGCAACTGATCCTGATGGCCCGCACCATTTATTCATTCCTATTGATAAAGTTGCACGATTTGAAATTCAATTAGCTTCACTGGATGAAAAAGATCGCGTGCAATGGTATCGCCATAAAATACGCTCAGGAGAAACTCTGAGTGTCATTGCGCATAAATACAAAATAACAACTGCACTTTTAAAACGGGCAAATCATCTTAAAACTACTAGAATTCGTGCTGGAAAGTATTTAATGGTACCACTGGATAATAATCCTAAAACAATTGCTTCTATAAAATCACAAAATAATTCTAAAAAAATAATTTCTGCTAAAAAGTCTGACAATTCAGTAACTTACACAGTACGCAAAGGTGATTCCTTTTGGAAAATTGCACGCGTCCATAAAATATCACATAAAAAATTGGCATCAATGAATGGCTTATCCTCCGGTGATACCTTATCTATAGGACAAACTTTGCTTATTTCACAAAAGAGTAAATCATCAAAAAGTAGGTCATCTGACAATCAAAAGAACAAAGAGATTAGTTACCAGGTTAAATCTGGAGATTCACTCTATACCCATGACCTATGAAAATGCTTGATTTTCATAGAGAAGAAGATCAAAATTATCCAATGACGCAAATTACTCTCACAGCCCATGA
>JAIVER010000247.1 GCA_023864145.1 Thiohalomonas sp.
GGAATATTGCCGTATTCTTTCGTGTTCATTGCGGTCTTCAGAAATTTCGAATAATTTTCTAGAGGCCGCTCCTAATAAAAATTGCTTTTTTTTGTCAACTGTTATATTTTTTTCCTCTTTTGAGGAATGTGAAACTCTAAACTTTAGTTATGTAGGAATAATCGCTAAAATATGGGATAATTTCGTCCTTTATGCTGCTTAGCTGGCGAGGTACCGATCCAGCAGCAGCTCTGGTACAAAAGAAACGAGTTAATGACATAATATTATATCGAATAAAATAAAGATTATATGATGAGCCGGGTTAAAATCTGTGGTATCACCAATAAATATGATGCAAAATTGGCCTGTGATTCTGGTGCCGATGCTATTGGTCTGGTTTTTTATCCAGCCAGCCCGCGTTTTGTCAGCAATAAACAAGCAGCTGATGTGCTCAGTGTCTTACCGCCTTTTATTACCAGTGTGGCATTATTTGTTAATACACAACGACAAGAAATTGAGCAGGTTCTGGATGAGGTTGCTATTGACCTGATTCAGTTTCATGGTGATGAGACAGAACAATTTTGTGCTTCATTCAAGCGCCCGTATATTAAAGCGGTGCGCATGAAACAGGGGCTGGATTTATATCAAGTTCAAAATGACTATACCGGTGCCAGAGGCTTACTTCTGGATACCTATAAAAAAGGCGTTCCAGGCGGCACAGGTGAAGTGTTTAACTGGGACAAAATCCCCCATGATTTGATTCTGCCGGTAATACTGGCAGGCGGTCTGGTGCCGGAGAATATCACTCAGGCCATACAGCAGGTTAAACCTTATGCAGTTGATGTCAGCGGCGGTGTTGAAGCATCAAAAGGCAAAAAAGACCGGCAAAAAATAATCCGCTTTATGGAAGGCGTCAAAAATGCTGGCTAAATGACACCACACTAACTTAATATTTATAGAAATACGGTAGTAAGATTAATGACTATAGAAGAACAGGCGGATAAAAAACTGTCTGACATGCCTGATGAAAAAGGGCATTTTGGCCAATATGGAGGTATGTTTGTTCCAGAAACTTTGATGGAACCTTTAAGCGAACTGAATCAGGCCTATATAAAATATTTTCAGGATCCTGAATTTCTAGCTGAGCTGGATAATGATCTGGCCAACTATGTTGGTCGTCCATCCCCTTTGTATTTTGCTCAGCGCTGGAGTCGTGAACTCGGCGGCGCAAAAATATACTTAAAGCGAGAAGATCTGAATCATACCGGTGCTCATAAAATTAATAATAGCGTTGGTCAAATGTTATTGGCTAAACGTATGGGTAAAACCCGAATTATTGCTGAAACGGGTGCTGGTCAACATGGTGTGGCAACGGCTACTGTGGCCGCGCGATTAGGTCTTGAATGTGTTGTTTATATGGGTGCAGAAGATATTCAGCGTCAGGCATTAAATGTTTATCGTATGAAACTACTGGGTGCTTGTGTGGTCTCAGTTGATTCAGGTTCCAGAACCCTCAAAGATGCGCTTAATGAAGCCATGCGTGACTGGGTGACTCATATTGATAAGACCTTTTACATAATTGGTACGGCTGCCGGGCCGCATCCTTATCCTGCAATGGTTAGAGATTTTCAGGCTGTTATCGGGCGTGAAGCAAGAGAACAATGTCTGCAGCATGAAGGTCGCTTACCTGACGCATTAGTTGCTTGTATTGGCGGTGGTTCAAATGCAATTGGATTATTTTATCCCTTTGTTGATGTTCAGGATGTTTCTATGTATGGTGTGGAAGCGGCTGGACACGGTCTTGAAACAGGTGAACACGCAGCACCACTATGCGCCGGTAAACCGGGTGTGCTGCATGGTAATCGTACGTATTTAATGGAAGACCGACACGGTCAGATTATGCCCACGCATTCTGTTTCAGCAGGGCTTGATTATCCTGGTGTCGGCCCGGAACATTCTTGGTTAAAGGATATTGGGCGGGCAAATTATGTTTCAGTGACAGATGAAGAAGCGTTACGTGGTTTTCATGATCTGACTAAAATTGAAGGCATTATGCCGGCATTAGAATCCAGTCATGCCATGGCCTATGTGACAAAATTAGCACCTGCTATGGATAAAGAGCAAATAATTATTGCCAATTTGTCAGGCCGTGGTGATAAAGATATTTATACGGTTGCAACCATTGATGGTATTGAATTCTAAATTAAGTACAAAGAGAAGATAACTAGAATGAGTCGTATAACAGGTTGTTTTGCACAGCTTAAAGAAAATAATAAGAAAGCCTTGATTCCTTATATAGCAGCAGGCGATCCAAATCCTGAAATTACTCTTGATTTGATGCATGCTATGGTTGAATCTGGTACTGATATAATTGAACTTGGTGTACCTTTTTCAGATCCGATGGCCGATGGCCCTGTTATTCAAAAAGCCAGTGAAAGAGCATTAATCTACGGTACTTCACTGACTGATGTATTGGCCATTGTAAAAAGCTTTCGTAAAACAAATAATAATACACCGGTTGTCTTAATGGGCTATCTGAATCCAATTGAAGTAATGGGTTATGAAACTTTTGCCAAAGCCGCTAATGATGCCGGTGTTGATGGTGTATTAACCGTTGATATTCCACCTGAAGAAGCTGATACCTATATTCCTGCACTTAGGGAGTTTGATCTGGATCCTATTTTCTTATTATCGCCGACAACGACTAAAGAGCGTATGCAGTTCATTTCTCAATATGCCAGTGGTTTTATTTATTATGTATCAGTTAAAGGCCTGACAGGTACCTCAGCTTTAGATACTGATGAAGTGGCCAAACGTTTAATGATCGTTAAAGAGGTCACTGACTTACCTGTTGGCGTGGGCTTTGGTATTAAAAATGCCGAGACAGCTGCCGCAGTTGGTAAAATTGCTGAAGGCGTGGTTGTGGGCAGTGCTCTGGTCAATCTAGTTGAAAAAAATGCCCATTCTCTTAGTCAGGATGAAGGCAATAAAAAAACGATTAAAGATATTAGTCAAGTATTATCAACTATGCGTTCGGTATTGGATGCATAAAGCCTGTTTTTTAAAAGGCCTATACCCATGACCTATGAAAATGCTTGATTTTCATAGAGAAGAAGCTCAAAATTATCCAATGACGCAAATTACTCTCACAGCCCATGAA
>JAIVER010000248.1 GCA_023864145.1 Thiohalomonas sp.
TACCGAGCATTGGAAAATCATTAGATTCTCGAATTAATGATAATTTCCAAGTGTTCGATCCTGCATTTTCAAGTTGATTGGGTATATCATATTGGTGAAGCTCCTCCAGAAGCAGTTTGCCCCCGGAAAAGTTACATCATTTTATTGCAGAAATTGATAAATTATTCAAAGATGACTATTCTGGTATTGTTTATGCCGATGATAAAACAAATCCTGCTTTTATAAAAATTTACGACCCTAATAATCTCGGGCATGTATATGGTTCCAGCGGAGCACCGCCTCCCCTGCCCGGCTGGATTTTGAGTAAGTTACAAGCCATTGATCTTGAAGCTGCCATCGCTCCAACCGGCAGTAGAAAACGTTGGTGCAGACAATTTTTAATTAAGATTTTATGTAATCAAAACCTAAATTTAAAACATTCACCTTTAGTTAAGGAAAGTGCATTATGTCAGACGATAAAGTATATCCAATTCCTCAAGCAGTTGCAGACGATGCTTATATTACAGAAGATCTGTACAATACGATGTATCAGCAATCTATTGACGATCCTGATACATTCTGGGGTGACATGGCTCAAGAATTTCTCAGCTTTTCAAAACCCTGGGATAAAGTTAGTGATTGGCACTTTGCCGATGACAAGGGTAATCCTGATGTCAGTATCAAGTGGTTTAGTGATGCAAAACTAAATGTAACCTATAACTGTATTGATCGCCACCTCCCGGAGCGTGCCGATCAAACAGCCATTATCTGGGAAAGTGATGATCCCGATAAATCTAAAACCATAACTTATCAACAACTTTCCGATAATGTAAACCGTTTTGCTAATGTGTTAAAAGCACGTGGTGTTAAAAAAGGTGATCGTGTCTGTATCTATATGCCGATGATCCCCGAAGCTGCCTATTCTATGCTTGCCTGTGCCCGCATTGGTGCCGTTCATTCTGTTGTTTTTGGCGGTTTCTCACCTGAAGGCATAAAAGATCGCATTCTGGATTCTGATTGTCAGATTGTCATCACCGCTGATGAAGGTGTTCGCGGCGGTAAAGCAGTACCTCTTAAGAAAAATACCGATCAGGCCGTTGCCCAATGCCCAAATGTTCATACGGTATTACTCATTCAAAATACCAGCGGTGATGTCGCATGGAATGATAAGCATGATGTCTGGTATCACGATGTCGCTGCAACAGTTGACAGCCATTGTGAACCGGAAGAAATGGATGCTGAAGATCCACTGTTTATTCTCTATACCTCAGGGTCAACCGGAAAGCCAAAAGGTGTTTTACATACCACCGCCGGTTATTTGCTTTATGCTGCCGTGACACACAAATATACCTTTGATTATAAGGATGGTGATGTTTATTGGTGTACTGCTGATGTGGGCTGGATCACAGGTCATAGTTATATCCTTTACGGGCCATTAGCCAATGGTGCAATCACACTCATGTTTGAAGGCATCCCAACTTACCCTGATGCCTCACGCTTCTGGCAGGTTGTTGACAAACATAAGGTTAATACATTCTACACTGCGCCTACCGCTATTAGAGCATTGATGAGTGAAGGTGATGAGCCGGTTAAGAAAACCGATCGCAGTAGTCTGCATCTTCTTGGTTCGGTTGGTGAACCCATTAATCCTGAAGCCTGGGAATGGTATTACAATGTTGTGGGTGAAAGCAATTGCCCGATTGTTGATACCTGGTGGCAAACTGAAACCGGCGGCTTCATGATCACACCTCTGCCTGGTGCCACCGCATTAAAACCCGCCTCTGTATCACGCCCTTTCTTTGGCGTAAAACCCAATCTCATGGATACTGACGGCAATATCATTACACAAAGCCCTGCATCAGGTTCTTTAGTAATTAGTGCCAGCTGGCCAGGTCAGATGCGTACTATTTATGGTGATCATAAACGTTTTATTGAAACCTACTTTACTACCTATCCCGGTCATTACTTTACCAGTGACGGCGCTCGTCGTGATGTAGATGATTACTACTGGATCACCGGACGTGTCGATGATGTATTAAATGTATCAGGCCACCGTCTGGGTACTGCAGAAATTGAAAGCGCTCTGGTATTACATAAAAACGTAGCCGAAGCCGCTATTGTTGGTTATCCACATGATATTAAGGGACAGGGAATTTATGCCTATATTACCTTAGTAAAAGGTGCAGAGCCCAGTGATGAATTAAAAATTGAGATGGTCAACCAGGTTCGTAAAGAAATTGGTCCCATTGCCTCATTAGATTTTGTTCAATGGGCACCTGGCTTACCAAAAACACGCTCTGGTAAAATTATGCGTCGTATTTTACGTAAGATTGCCTGTAATGAACTTGATAATATGGGTGATACCAGTACTCTGGCTGATCCAGGTGTTGTCGAGCAACTCATTGAAAATAGAGAAAATAAATAACTAATCATTTGCCATCGGGTTTATTTAACCCCGATGGCAAATCTCTTTATTTTATTGAATTTGAAATTTCAATTATTATGACGTTTTAAGAGCAATGCCTTTATGGAAAATATCAATCATCTTAGCTCAGTAAAACTCGATATTCTGGTGGCAGAAGCCATTGGTATTGATGTCTTTTATCCAGATAATCACAATAAGCTTAGCTATGTAGCCAGAGCTGGAATGGCTCCCAGTCGATTCTGGTCACAAGGCGGGGCACTGATTGAACAACATAAAATTGGCTTAAACTGGGGCTGGGAAGAAATGGCAGAATGGACAGGCTCCATTGAACCAAATATTAATATTCAGGGTACTACTTTACTCGAAGCAGCTATGCGCGCACTACTATGTTTAAAACTACCTGATTTTATTAAAGTATCCTTATAGTTTTTAAGGTGATTTTTTCTATAAGTGCTACACTCTTCATATGAAAACGTATCAACTTCAATCCCGTCTATTTTTCCTGTTTTTCAGCTTATTATGCGTACAGATAGCCAATGCCAATAAGGTGATTACTCCCCTGCCTGTCAATGCCGATTATGATAAAGCTAAAGCGCCTGTCGGGAAAGTACTTTTTTTTGATCCTATACCCATGACCTATGAAAATGCTTGATTTTCATAGAGAAGAAGATCAAAATTATCCAATGACGCAAATTACTCTCACAGCCCATGA
>JAIVER010000249.1 GCA_023864145.1 Thiohalomonas sp.
TCATGGGCTGTGAGAGTAATTTGCGTCATTGGATAATTTTGATCTTCTTCTCTATGAAAATCAAGCATTTTCATAGGTCATGGGTATAAAAGTAAAAGTAGCAAAAAAACTAGTGGTTCAGGCCACTCCGGTGCCTCCTGTGGTGGTTGCGGCTGCAGTTAAACTATTATTCACTTCAGCCCTTGTAGTCTAGGCGCACAAGGCTTAAAATTACCCGTTTTTTAATACATTATTGAACCTTTGGGGCAATTTAACCTGCCGCATCGGAATAAACTACGAAATATAACAGGAACCAGGGTATGCGAAGCCATTATTGTGGGCATTTAACAGTTGAAAACATCGATCAGGAAGTGACTTTAAGTGGTTGGGTGCATCGTCGCCGTGATCATGGTGGTGTAATCTTTGTTGATCTGAGAGATCGTGAAGGTGTTACACAAATAGTTTTTGATCCTGACATTCCTGAAATGTTTATGCTGGCAGAAAAAGTGCGCAATGAGTTTGTTCTGCAAGTCAAAGGTAAAGTTCGCCAACGTCCAGAGGGAACAGAAAATTTTGACATGCCGACCGGGCAGATCGAAATACTGGCTCTGGAATTAACCGTTTTAAATGCCTCAGAAACTCCCCCTTTTCAATTAGATGACGATGATGTCTCAGAAGAGCATCGCTTGCGTTATCGCTATATCGACCTGCGTCGTCCTGAAATGCAGCAGCGTTTGATCCTGCGTTCAAAAATTACTCGTATGCTGCGTAATTATCTTGATGATAATGGCTTTTTAGATATTGAAACGCCTATTTTGACCAAGGGAACACCAGAAGGTGCTCGTGACTATCTGGTGCCTAGTAGGACACATCAGGGCGAGTTTTTTGCCTTGCCTCAGTCACCACAATTATTCAAACAGCTGTTAATGATGTCCGGGATGGATCGTTATTATCAGGTTGTTCGTTGTTTCCGTGATGAAGATTTACGTGCTGACCGCCAGCCGGAATTTACTCAGCTTGATATTGAAGCTTCTTTTATAGAAGAAGAGCAGCTGATGACTATGATGGAAGATATGATCCGTGATGTCTTCGCTAAATCACTGGAGCAGCAATTACCAAACCCATTTCCTCGTATGAGCCATGCCGAAGCAATGAACCGCTATGGCAGCGACAAGCCTGATTTGCGTATTGATTTAGAGCTGGTAGAAGTGGCTGATCTCTTAATTGATGTTGACTTTAAAGTCTTTTCCGGTCCGGCTAAAGATCCTGATAGGCGTGTCACTGCATTGCGTGTACCTAATGGCTCAGCATTAACTCGTAAGCAAATTGATGAATACACAAAATATGTGTCAATTTACGGCGCACGAGGCCTGGCGTATATCAAAGTGAATGATATGGCTGCTGGTCGTGAAGGTCTGCAGTCACCGATTGTTAAATTCATCCCTGATGAATCATTGACTACTATTTTAGAAAGAACCGGTGCGCAAGATGGTGATTTGATCTTTTTTGGTGCGGATAAAACCAAGGTTGTCAATGAAGCACTGGGTGCTTTGCGTATTAAAGTTGCTCAGGATCTGGACTTAGTAAAACATGGCTGGCAGCCGCTTTGGGTTGTTGACTTCCCTATGTTTGAATATGATGATGGTGCTAAACGCTGGACTGCTTTACACCATCCATTCACTTCACCTAGCAGCGATAATCCACAAGATTTATTGGATAATCCGGGTGAAAGTTTATCCAGAGCTTACGATATGGTGATTAACGGTACTGAACTGGGCGGTGGCTCAGCACGTATTCATACACAGGATATGCAGAAAAATGTATTCAAATTGCTTGGCATCGATGATCAGGAAGCACAGGATAAATTTGGTTTCTTATTAGATGCGTTAAAATTTGGTTGTCCTCCTCACGCAGGTATTGCTTTTGGCTTAGATCGTTTGATTATGTTGATGACTGGCGCCAGCTCAATTCGTGAAGTGATGGCATTTCCAAAAACACAATCAGCTGCTTGTCTATTAACCTCAGCACCTTCAGGTGTCAGCCCCGCCCAATTAAAAGAGCTGGGTATTAAGAAACGTGAAATCCTTGCTGAAGTGACAAGTGAAACTTCACAGGAAGACAAAGGCGATAGTTAATTATTATTAGCCAGATAGATACATATATATAAAATAAAATAAAGAAAAGAGGTTTCCATGGCAGGTCATAGTAAATGGGCAAATATCCAGCATCGTAAAAAAGGCCAGGATGCCAAGCGAGGCAAATTATTTACTAAATTAATCCGTGAAATTACTGTGGCTGCCCGTCTAGGAGGTGGTGATGCTGATGCCAATCCACGTTTACGTGCTATTGTGGATAAATCTCTGCGCGCCAATATGACCCGTGATACCGTTGAACGCGCGATTAAACGTGGTGCCGGTGATACCAATGGTGAAAACTTTGATGAAATTCGCTATGAAGGTTATGGTCCAAATGGTGTCGCTGTCATGGTTGACTGCCTGACGGATAATCGCAATCGTACGGTTGCTGAAGTGCGTCATGCCTTCACTAAGTCAGGCGGTAATTTGGGCACAGATGGCTCAGTTTCTTATTTATTCAGCAAAATTGGTATTTTAAGCTATCCTGTGGGTAGTGATGAAGATGCCATTATGGAAGCAGCTTTAGAATCGAGTGCAGAAGATGTTGAGATCAGTGATGATGGTTCTATTGATCTCACTACCTCAGCGGATGACTTTATGGATGTCAAAGATGCTATGGTTGCCGCGGGCTTTGAACCAGAGATAGCTGAAGTCACTATGAAAGCTTCTACCAGCGTTGATTTAGGTGTTGATGATGGGCAAAAAGTCATGCGCCTGGTTGATATGTTAGAAGATCTGGATGATGTGCAGAATGTTTATTCTAACTCTGAATTTTCAGATGAAGTGATGGAACAGTTAGCACAGGAATAATCGTTTAACGGGCACAGGTTTAACTTTTTATTTAAGCCTGTTGTAACTACTCAGCGTATTCATTTTTGTACTCAAATGCTCACATATTCGTATATACCCATGACCTATGAAAATGCTTGATTTTCATAGAGAAGAAGATCAAAATTATCCAATGACGCAAATTACTCTCACAGCCCATG
>JAIVER010000250.1 GCA_023864145.1 Thiohalomonas sp.
TCATGGGAACCTTCCAGCCTTCAGAGCAAAGTAGGATGGCTTTGATTCTATCTCGTTCTTTTCCATTTCTAGAGCTGATTTTTCATGGGCTCTGCTGAGAGTAATTTGCGTCATTGGATAATTTTGATCTTCTTCTCTATGAAAATCAGGCATTTTCATAGGTCATGGGTATAGTTTTCTTAAAGGAGCTGAACATAAAATGTTTCACGTGAAACATAATGAATAAAGTTGTTAGAAAACTATGATAAGTTGTGATTAAGATTAAAATTATAAAAATAAAATAAATAGTGAGCAAACAATATGCAAACTAAAAGAAGAAGATTAAGAAAAGATAGAGTATAATGGTTAAAAGTACCTGTCAAATTGATTAATCAAATGATTTTAAATAAATAGATTTAAACCCTTATCCCATCAAATGGAGTTCAAGATTTTATGAGCGAAGAGAATACCTACAATTCTTCGAATATTAAAGTATTAAAAGGTCTGGATGCAGTTAGAAAAAGACCAGGAATGTATATCGGTGATACTAATGATGGTTCAGGATTACATCATATGGTATTTGAGGTTGTTGATAACTCAATTGATGAGGCACTTGCTGGACATTGTAAAAATGTTAATGTTATCATTCACTCTGATACCGGAATAACTGTGTATGATGATGGCCGTGGAATACCGGTTGATATGCATGAGGAAGAAGGATGTTCAGCTGCAGAAGTGATTTTAACTGTACTTCATGCGGGTGGAAAATTTGATGATAACTCCTATAAAGTTTCAGGTGGTTTACATGGTGTTGGTGTCTCAGTAGTTAATGCTCTATCAGAAAAACTAAAGCTCACAATTTATCGACATGGTAAAGTCCATGAACAATTTTATGAATTAGGTGAACCTCAGGGTGAGTTAAAGGTAGTTGGTGATACTGATAAAACTGGAACAGAAATTTACTTCTTGGCCAGTCGAGAAATTTTTACCGATGTTGAATACCATTATGATAAATTAGCTAAACGCCTGAGAGAATTATCCTTTTTAAACTCCGGTGTTCGTATTAATTTAAAAGATGAACGTGAAGTAGATAAGCACGATACTTATGAATATGTAGGTGGTATTAAAGCCTTTGTAGAACATCTTAATAGAAATAAAACCACATTACATAATAATATCGTATATTTTTCTAGTGAAAAAGATGATATCACAGTTGAAGTCGCCTTACAGTGGAACGACACCTACCAGGAAAATATTACCTGTTATACCAATAATATTCCTCAAAGAGATGGCGGAACCCATCTGGCAGGATTTCGTTCAGCTTTAACAAGAACATTAAATCAATATATCGAACAGTCAGCAGGCATAGCTAAGAAAGGCAAAGTATCTACTTCAGGCGATGACTCTCGGGAAGGTTTGACTGCTGTATTATCAGTAAAAGTACCTGATCCAAAATTTTCATCACAAACAAAAGATAAACTGGTCTCTTCAGAAGTGAAGAGTGCTGTTGAATCAGTTATGGCTGATAAGCTACAGGATTTTCTGGCTGAAAATCCAAGTGAAGCAAAAGCCATTGCATCAAAAATTGTAGATGCGGCTAGAGCAAGAAATGCAGCAAGAAAAGCACGAGAAATGACACGTCGTAAAGGTGCTTTGGATATTGCCGGCTTGCCCGGTAAACTGGCAGATTGTCAGGAAAAAGATCCCGCTTTATCTGAACTATTTTTAGTGGAAGGGGACTCTGCTGGTGGTTCCGCCAAGCAGGGACGAGATAGAAGAACTCAGGCAATCTTGCCGCTAAAAGGTAAAATTCTTAATGTAGAAAAAGCCCGTTTTGATAAAATGCTTTCATCAGCCGAAGTCGGTACCTTGATCACAGCATTGGGAACTGGTATTGGTAAAGATGAATTTAATGTCGAAAAACTGCGTTATCACCGTATTATTATTATGACCGATGCGGATGTTGATGGATCACATATTCGTACATTACTATTAACCTTCTTTTATAGACAAATGCCCGAATTAGTTGAAAATGGCTATATTTATATTGCTCAGCCACCTTTGTATAAAATCAAAAAAGGCAAGCAGGAGAAATATGTAAAAGATGATGCTGAATTAAATGATTATCTCTTACAAGTCGCATTACAAAAAGCCGCACTCTATCCTGCTGAAGGTGTACCACCTATCAGTGGCACAGCATTAGAAGAACTGAGTAAAAATTTATTATCAGTTAAGGCTATAAAAACTCGTTTAGCAAGTCGTTATAATCAATCATTCCTTAATAGTTTAATGACAGTTGATCGTTTGTCGGCTGAAGATGCAAAAAACAAATCGGTCGTACAAAATTGGCTTATAAAACTCAATAAAGAGATGAATAAGCAAGAAAGTGTATCCCTGAAATTTGAAGTACTTCTTGTTGATAAGGTTAATCAAGAAGGAATAGAAGAAGGACAGGATAATGGCTTTGAAATTCATGTTCATGAAATACGTCATGGTGTATTGCATAATTTTATTATCCCTGTGGAATTCTTTAGATCAGGCGAATATTCAACAATTATGAATTTCACTGATCAATTAGATGGTTTATTAACTGAGGGTGAAGCATTTGTAGAACGTGGTGAAAAGCGTACTCAAATAGATACTTTTGAACAAGCTCATGCCTGGTTATTTAATGAATCAAAGCGTGGCCAGCATATTCAACGCTATAAAGGATTAGGAGAGATGAACCCGGAACAATTATGGGAAACCACTCTTGATGTCAATGTCAGGCGTTTATTGCAGGTAAGAATTGAAGATGCAGTAGCAGCAGATGAAATCTTTAGCACCCTGATGGGAGATCATGTTGAACCACGTAGAGCATTTATTGAAAGCAATGCCCTGTCAGTGAGTAACATTGATATTTAAGTGATTCATTATTCATTAAGCTATGGATTGATATATTGTTCGCAATAATAAACTTAATATTAGCTGTGTATAGCCATAACCTATAAAAATGCTTGATTTTTATAGAGAAGAAGATCAAAATTATCCAATGACGCAAATTACTCTCACAGCCCATGAAAAATCAGCTCTAGAAATGCAACATAAGCATTCTAGAAATGGAAAAGAA
>JAIVER010000251.1 GCA_023864145.1 Thiohalomonas sp.
GTTCTTTTCCATTTCCAGAATGCTTATGTTGCATTTCTAGAGCTGATTTTTCATGGGCTGTGAGAGTAATTTGCGTCATTGGATAATTTTAATCTTCTTCTCTATGAAAATCAAGCATTTTCATAGGTCATGGGTATAGGAAGAAAAGCCGGGAACGTATTTACAGAAAAAAGAATTACCGAAGCACCTTACGGAGAAAGTAGCGAATCGACTAAAAACATTGATAGGAAAAAAAGTTATTAGCGATTTGTATCTGACACGAATTATTATTCAATAATCTAATGTATTCCATATAATCTAAAATAAAGCTCATTACTCTGCACTAACTCCTGATGGGTGCCATCGGCAATAATCTTACCATCATCAATTACAACGATACGATCAGCTTGTTTTACAGCACTTAATCTATGGGCAATAATGAGTGTCGTTTTATCTGCCAGATACGTTTTAAGTGAAGTATGAAGTTTGTTTTCTGTTTCTCTATCCAAAGCAGAGGTCGCTTCATCGAGAATAATCAGTTTTGGATTAGTTAAGATCATGCGGCCAATCGCAAGTCTTTGTCTTTGTCCACCTGATAAGCGGATCCCCTGTCGACCCACCATTGTATCCAATTGTTCGGGAAGCTGCTTCACAGTACTATCAAGCTGGGCTATTTCTAATGCCTTCCAGAGTGAATTATCGCTGATATTATTTCCTAAGCAGAGATTGCCTCTCACACTATCATTAAAGAGTACAGGATGTTGTAAAACAGCAGCTGTATTTTCACGGATTTTATCAAAGCCTATTTCTGAAACAGGTATATTGTCAAAATAAATATCGCCCGATTGAATGGGATACAAGCCTAGTAAAATTTGCACGATGGTTGATTTACCACCACCACTGGAACCCACTAGTGCGAGTTTTTCACCTTTATTAATGGACAGTGAAAGATTATTTAAAATGTAAGTATTTTTGTCGAATGAACATTCATTAACCGCTGTTGAAAAAGTGTTATCCTGCTTGTGGATACTATGTGGATAGTTAAAACAAATATTATCAAGTTTGATGGCGATGGTTTGTTGATCTTTAAATGGATCTTTTTTACAGGGAATATAGGGTTCCTGTTTAAGAGCAAAAATTTTGTTTAAACGATTGATTGAAGCTTTGGCACTATAATAAGCATATTGAATATTAAGTACTTCCTGAACCGGGCCCATCATATACCAGAGATAGCCAAATACAGCGAACATCAGACCAATGGATAAGTCTGATGTCAGTACCATAATCATACTGACTGCCCGAAACATATCAAAACCAAATAAAAAGACGACATGAGATAATTGACTGGCGGCATCAGTTTTCCATGAGTAGGCAATGGAAAACTTTTTGACCTCACTGGCCTGAGTGATAAGGCGTTTAATATAGTGTTGTTCACGATTGGCGGCACGTATTTGATGAATAGCGTCCAGCGTTTCAACTAAAGCCTGTTGGAATAAGGCGATGGCATTATTTTCTCTGAGTTTTAATTTTTTTACTTTTTTACCCATATGCATGGTAAGAAAAATAACTAAAGGATTAAAAAATAACAAAATCAGAGCCAATTGCCAGTCAATCCATAAAAGTACCACTGCAGTGCCTATAATAGATAAAGCGGCGACAATAAACTTACTGATAGTAGCACTGATAAATTGATCCACGACTTCAATATCGGTAACGAAGTGTGAGGCAAAACCGCCGCTGCCAATGGTTTCATATTCACTGATGGCAATTTTTTTTAGATAGAGAGATAATTTTTCACGCATTTGCAAGGTAATGGATTTTGCTAAAATGGTAAAAATACGCATTTGCCAGACATTGAGTACTACAGAGCATAAGCGAAAGAAAACAGAAACCAGCAAGGCGATGATAATATAAATAGTACCAGTATGCCAGTCCATTGGTAAAAACGGATTCATAAATGATACGGACATGGCGGGTTTGTTTAATAAAACCTCATCTACCATTAAGGGCAAAATAAGTGGGATGGGTACTGAGAGCAGCGCTGCAATTATGCTAATAAAATTAGCATATATCAGCTGTTTTTTATATTGACCGGCAGATTGAATAATACGCTTAAAAGAGAAGTATTCATCTTGATCGTTACTGTCATTGCTTGTGGCCACGGATGTCAAATCTTATGCCTCTTCCTGCTGTTTATTGCTGTATAGTTCAAATAGAGCCTGTATTTTTTTGATATAAGTAACGGGTTCAATACCACGCACATAAGCATAACGTGCTTTTTTATAATACTTAGGCCTGGATAATAATAAAAATGCTTTCTCAACATGTCCAAAGCAGCGGTTAGAATTCAACCCTTGTTTAAGAGCTAAATTTCGTGCATCTTTGAGATGCCCTAAACCAGCATTGTAGGCTGCAAGGGTAAAGCAGGTGTGTACATCGAGAGGCAGTTCATCTGAAAGCTGTTTACTGATCCAGGGCATATATTTTACTCCTGCGCGTAATCCATTTTCTGGATTTCCAGATCGGTAATTCCAACTTCACGAGCAGTTCTTGGCATGACTTGTAATAAACCCTGTGCACCAGCCCATGATTTTGCTTTGGGCTTAAATTGACTTTCTTTGTTCACCTGAGCAGCGATTAAGCGCCAGTCAAAATTATACTCCATAGCAAGAGATTTAATAAGATCATCAGAAGGTGATATCATCTTATTGTTTTTTGCTAAATTATCCGAGTCAAATAAATTACGTGAGTTTTTAAAAAATTTATTGTAAGTTATATTATAAAACAATTGCTTATATTCTTTTTCTATAAACTGATTTAACTACTGAAAGTAGTTGCTTATTGGTATTTCTTAGTATCCATCGATGACCTTGTTCTTCACTTAATGCAAGGGAAACATGTAAGTTATTATGCCAGCTTTTTTCAATATCAATAATATGTGAATCCGCCAATGTGAGATCATTGTACTGGTCAAGTCCAACCGGACACTTTTTTTAGAGAAGTTTCATACTTAATTGGTGACTGATCAGCATTCGCTGTATGCAGCCTTTCAAGGTTGTAATACCTCATGTAAACTGCGACATCTTTCTTCATATGTTCAC
>JAIVER010000252.1 GCA_023864145.1 Thiohalomonas sp.
ATCATTTTTTTCACAATGCTAAAGAGTTTAGACAGAAAATTAATGAGTTTTTTGATGAAATTTTACCGAGCATTGGAAAATCATTAGATTCCCGAATTAATGATAATTTCCAAGTGTTCGATCCTGCATTTTCAAGTTGATTGGGTATATTTTAAGAGTCACAATCAAGACTCATACTTGCGATGCTAATTGTACCCGCTGGCTTGAATAAGTTATCTGGAAGGCTTCAGACTCGTACCCGAAGCAGAAATGCGCTAAGATAAGCTGATGCTTTACAACATTTATCAATCAACCGGTTTGTGCACATGGATCTGGAAATTCGTCATCTTAAAACATTAGTCGGCTTAAAAAAAAACGGCAGTCTGGTGGCTGCTGCTGAGCAGCTTGATTTATCTCAGTCTGCCCTGTCACATCAACTCAAGGTATTGGAAGATTATCTGGGCACCCCTGTACTGCTAAGAAAAACCCGTCCAATGCGTTTCACACCTGCCGGACAAAAACTTCTTGAGCTGGCTGACAAAGTATTGCCTCTGGTGAAACAAACGGAACAGCAGTTATCACGTATTAAAACGGGTGACAGCGGTAGTTTACGTATTGGTGTCGAATGCCATAGCTGCTTTGACTGGCTGATGCCGACTCTGGATCAGTATCGCCGTGACTGGCCGGATGTGGAGCTGGATTTATCTACTGGCTTTGACTTAAATCCAAGTGAATCATTATTACGTGCTAATACCGATCTGATCATCACCTCAGATATTCGCAAAAGTGATGAGGTCAGCTATATTCCACTATTTAATTATCAATTATTATTAGCAGTATCAAAACAACACCCTTTGGCTTCTGAGGCCTGTATTTTTGCTGAAGACATGTATGATGATACGCTCATCACCTATCCTGTTGAGCGTGAACGTCTGGATATCTTTACCCGTTTTTTAAGTCCCGCAGGCGTTGAACCCAGTCTGGTGAGACATTCTCAGGTCAATCCTATGACACTACAGCTGATTGCCAGTAATCGTGGTGTTTCAGCACTGCCCTGCTGGGCGTTAAGCAAAAAAGTATTACAACAATATGGTATTGCCGCTTTACCTTTGGGTGAACAAGGTTGCTGGAGTACCTTATATGCGGCAATCCGTACAGAAGATAAAGAGCAAGCCTATTTTATCGCCTTTATTAAACGGGCTAAGCAAATCATTGCCAGTCATCTGGAGGGTATAGTTTCTATTGAAGACCAGTAAAACCATTCTTTTTATTGGCCATCTCTGGCCAGAACCCGGTTCATTAGCTGCATGCTATCAAACACTTGCCCTGATTAATGCGCTGGTGAATGATACTCTTGTTAATAATAAAAGCGATCAGGGTAAACATTATTGGCAATTGCACTTTGCCTGTGTTGCTGATAAAATTGAATTTTGTGCTGATCTGGATAGCATTGCTGACAAAACTGGTGATAAACCGGGCATCATCAGTCATCAGATAAAATTAAATGACTCGACTTTTGATAACCTTATTATCGACTTAAAACCCGACTTTGTGTTCTATGATCGCTTTATTACTGAAGAACAATTTGCCCCTCGGATACATGAACATTGCCACGATGCCATTAATATTATGAATACTCAGGATTTACACTTTTTACGCAGGGCACGACAAAAAGCATTAAAAAATGGACAGGCTATTGATTATTATAATGATGATTGTATTCGTGAAATAGGCGCTATTTTACGTTGTGATCTCAGCCTGATCATTTCCCATTATGAAATGCGGTTATTGATTGAGCAATTTACTATTTCACCTGATATTCTGCATTATTGCCCTTTTATGCTGAGACTGCGTCAGACAGTTCTCATCCGGACACTCTTAAACCGTTTTCAGCACGTGAACATTTTGTCATGATAGGCAATTTTCTCCATCCACCAAACTGTGGGATGCTGTGCTCTGGTGCTATCAATCACTGTGGCCAGAGATTAGACAGCAATTACCTGATGCCCAGATACATATTTATGGGGCCTATCCATCTGAAAAGGTGTATCAGCTGCATCAGCCTGATAAGGGCTTTATCATTAAAGGGCGTGCCCGGGATGCCATTGAAACGTTAGCTCACTATCGGGTCAATCTGGCTCCCTTACGCTTTGGTGCCGGGATAAAAGGCAAGATAGCCGATGGCTTTATTGCCTAGACACCTTGTGTCACTACGCCCATAGGTTATGAAGGAATGGGCGATGCAAATGATAAGCCCTGGGGCAGTCTGGTCAGTGACCCATAGATAACGAACAGCAATTGATTCAATATGCTGTTGATTTATACTCTGACGAATCACTATGGCGGCAATCCAGCGAAGCGTGTCTCCCTCTCATTAAAGATCTCTTTGATGAAAAACAACATACGGAGCTATTTATAAAACGCTTACACGCTTTAAATAACTCATTATCAGAGCATAGAAAAAATAATTTTTTTGGCCAGATACTGCGTCACAATCTGTATCGCAGCCAGTATTTTATGAGCAAGTGCATTGAAGAAAAAAATAAAAAAAATAATGTGCATTTGTAAAAAAAGCACTTTGCCTGTAGAGCAATCTGCACTATATTAAACATAACTCAAACAACAGGTCATATTTTCGGGACAGATCAAATATAAGCAATTTGCTTTACATTTAGGCACACCTCAACCTCAGAATATTTAAATTCTGAAAAACTGTATTGAGTGGTGATTTTTTTAGTGCACGGCTCTGGTTGCTGGATAGCCAATCATGGACAGCCAGAAATGCATTCATGAGCAGAAGTCCCTTTGTAACGACCCTGCCTGCGTGTTTTTAGGTTGTACCAAGCTTTAAAAAGCTCTAGAAAATTCTGATTAACGCCTTTTCGCACATAGAGATAAGGACGTAACACTGAATTAAATCCTTCAATCTCACTGGATGCCCGATAACGATTTTCGAGTAAACCTTTAATGCGATCAAGTAATTCATCCAGGTTCTCAGCCAACTCTTGCTGCAGATTATGAAAAAGCGCCTGAAAGAATTGGTATTTTTTTTGATAGTGTCGAATGTGTTTCTGCTTTTTCAATT
>JAIVER010000253.1 GCA_023864145.1 Thiohalomonas sp.
TTCATGGGCTCTGAGAGTAATTTGCGTCATTGGATAATTTTGATCTTTTTCTCTATGAAAATCAAGCCTTTTCATAGGTCATGGGTATATATGAAAAGTAATATTATTTAAAGTTGCGTATTAAAATTTATCGCTTAAACGAGTCCTTTAAAACTTACCATAGTAGCCTTCTTTAAGTGCATCAAACAGATTGGCTGCTGTATGCATTTCACCATCATACTCAACTTCTTCGTTGCCTTTGAGTTCGACTGTTTTACCCTCTTCCAAAGTAAACTGATAAGTGGTTTTCTCAAGATCAGCCTCTTTAACTAATACACCCTGGAACACTTCAGGATTAAAGCGAAATGTGGTACATCCTTTAAGGCCTTTATCATAAGCATATTCATAGATATCCTTGAAGTCTTCATAAGGATAATCTGTAGGTATATTAGCTGTTTTGGATATCGATGAATCAATCCATTTTTGTGCCGCAGCCTGAACATCAACATGCTCTTTGGGAGAAATACTGTCAGCAGTAATAAAATAATCCGGCAGCTGCTCATATTCTTTGTCAGAATAAGGCATGGCTTTGCTGTTGAGCATTTCACGGTAGGCCAATAGCTCAAAAGAAAATACATCGACTTTCTCTTTGGTCTTTTTACCTTCTCGAATCACATTACGGGCATAATGATGAGCAAAACTTGGCTCAATGCCATTGCTGGCGTTATTGGCTAATGACAAAGAAATTGTGCCTGTGGGTGCAATAGAACTGTGATGAGTAAAGCGAGCACCCGTTTCTGCCAGCTGCTCGACCAGCTCAGGTTCTTCTTTCGCCAGCTGCTGCATATAACGGCTGTATTTAGCGTGTAAAATTTTACCCGGGATTTTGTCACCATCTTTAAAAGCGTCAGTCAGCATTTCAGGACGTTTATGCAGCATTTCACCTGTTACAGTAAACATCTGATCCATGATCTTTGCCGGCCCTTTTTCTTTTGCCAGTTCCAGACCTGCTTTCCAGCCTTCAACAGCCATCACTTTGGTGACTTCTTCGGTAAACTCCAGTGAGTTTTCATCACCATATTTCATACCCATCATGGTACAGGAAGATCCCAGTCCTAAATAACCCATGCCATGACGGCGCTTATTGTTGATTTCTTCACGCTGCTGTGCCAGTGGCAGACCATTAATCTCGACCACATTGTCTAACATGCGGGTAAAGATCTGAATGGTTTTACGATAATTATCCCAGTCAAAAGAGGCTTCACTGGTAAACGGCTTATTGACAAAACGAGTCAGGTTAATCGAACCTAGTAAACAACTGCCATAAGGTGGTAACGGCTGCTCACCGCAAGGATTGGTGGCACGAATGTTTTCACAAAACCAGTTGTTATTCATTTCATTGACTTTATCAATCAGAATAAAACCGGGCTCAGCATAATCGTAGGTAGAAGACATAATAATCTCCCATAAACGACGTGCCTGAATGCTACGGCTAATGCGACAGGCAACCTGACCATCGTTGTTAAGAATGTAACCGTCTTTATTAGGTAAATCACGCCAGATAATTTGCTCTGCATTGTTTAAATCCAGCTTATCCAGCTTGACTTCTTTTTCAGTAACAGGAAAAGAAAGCGGCCATGGTCCTTTCTTTTTAACGGCTTCGACAAACTCAGTAGTGATCAATAATGATAGATTAAACTGGCGTAAACGACCGTCTTCACGCTTGGCACAAATAAAATCAATGACATCAGGATGACCAATATCAAAGGTCGCCATTTGAGCACCACGACGGCCACCGGCAGATGATACGGTGAAACACATCTTGTCATAAATATCCATAAAGGAAAGAGGGCCTGAAGTATAAGCGCCCGCACCGGAAACATAGGCGTCTTTAGGACGCAGAGTGGAGAACTCATAACCAATACCGCAACCGGCTTTAAGTGTCAGACCTGCTTCATGAACCTTGCCCAGAATATCATCCATTGAATCTTTAATGGCACCTGAGACAGTACAGTTGATTGTAGATGTAGCGGGTTTGTGTGCCTGTGCACCGGCATTAGAGATAATACGACCAGCGGGAATAACACCCTGACGTAAAGCCCATAAGAATTCTTTATAATAGTGATCCTGATTCTTTTTGCCTGTTTCGACATCGGCTAACGCTTTGGCAACTCGTTGGTAGGTATCATCAATTGTTAGATCAACGGCATCACCGTCTTTTGTTTTTAAGCGATACTTGATGTCCCAGATGTCCTGAGAAGCAGCCTGTAATGGTATTTCTGTAACGGTGTTGGGTATGGCGTGTAATTGAGCAGTCATTGCTGAAGGATCTCCCCGGTTGTCAAAGTGACTTATAATATAAATATATTATAAATGGTCTGGCAAACTAATAAAAATACTTTTTAGCCTCCCTTGATGCACAAAAAAAGGGAAGATAATGTGCCATTTTGCAAGTACTTCAATCACTCAAATTTAAAGTGATAAGAAATAAGTGTCTGCTAAGTTCCTGAAAACTTTTATGTTTCAGTCGTTATCAGAGTTTAGCTGGTATCTTGTGTCTTTTTTTAACAAAAACACAAGATATTGTGTTTTGATGTGTGAATCGTAGTTTTTTAAAGTGAGAAGGTCAAGTACTTTTGCGATAAAAAAAACACTTTTTTATGACAAAAAAGATGGACATTTGTAAAAGTCAGACAGGGCAAGGGGTGTAGAAAATTTAGAATATTAGTACATTAAGAAGTCTTTAACCTAAAAAAATCAGTTAACCCTGCCAACAACCTAAAAGTCTGACTCATTATGTTCTATGAAGGAGCTGGCAGTCCCACATAATTATCAGAGCCCAGATTAACCTTAAATTTCTCCATTGCCTTTGCCAAAATAAGGCTCCAGCACTCATTATAATTTAACTGCGCCGCAGTTATTTTAAGCTCATCAAAAAAGTCGACAAGTCGGATGTATGCTGATTTTAATGTCGTAATATCACCATGAGTGCTGGTAATAAGCATCTTCTTTTGACGACCATGTTCAGTCAATCTCCCAATGCTACTGAGCAATAATGGACG
>JAIVER010000254.1 GCA_023864145.1 Thiohalomonas sp.
CCGAGCATTGGAAAATCATTAGATTCTCGAATTAATGATAATTTCCAAGTGTTCGATCCTGCATTTTCAAGTTGATTGGGTATATACAAAATATAAACAATGGTGCGATGAGTATTTTTATCTGCCTCATCGCAATGAAACCCGTGGTGTTGGTGGTTTATTTTTTGATGATTTGAATGAAAAAGACTTTGCTCATTGTTTTGCTTTTATGCAGAGTGTTGGTAATCAGTTTACTTCTGCCTACTTACCTATTGTCGAAAAACGCAAGGCTACACCTTATGGTGAACGGGAGAGATATTTTCAATTATACCGTCGTGGCCGTTATGTTGAATTTAATCTGGTTTATGATAGAGGCACCTTATTTGGTCTGCAAACAGGCGGGCGCACAGAATCAATTCTAATGTCCTTGCCGCCGTTAGTTAAATGGCGTTATAACTGGCAGCCTGAGTCAGGCTCTGATGAAGCACGATTATATGATCCTTATCTAAACCCTCAGGACTGGTTGGGTCTTGAGCAATAAAATAGTTAAAACTTGAGTAAATAAAATATGAGTAAAGATATTGAACAACAGCCTGATCTGGTTCAAGATTACCGAAACAGAATAGGCCTGTTTGCTACAGGTATTACCGTATTGATTATCGAACATGAAGGTAATGTGCGTTGTATGACCGCTAATGCTGTCAGCTCCTTATCACTTGATCCGATTCAGTTATTAGTCTGTCCATCCAAAAAAGCCGCCTTTTCTGAATTTGTTAAAGAAGGTGCACATTTTAGTGTGAATATTCTGGGCATACATCAGGAAGATGTTTCCAATCATTTTGCCGGTGCTAAAATTGATCTTGAAGAGATACCGTATGAACAACTTTTTTCTGATGTGTCCGGTGCTCCCAGACTTAAAGATTGTATTGCTTCATTTTCCTGTAAAATTAATAAGCAATATGATGGTGGTGACCATTGGATTGTTGTCGGTGAAGTAGAAGAGTTATATAAAAATGATGCCGATATAGAGCCGCTTTTATTCTTTGGCGGTAAGTATCACTACCCTGCCAAAACAGAAGATGAGCATATTCAACCTGCTGGTGATCCTTATCAATAACGTTTAACCAATATGAACTCAACACTTGAGCTGTATTACTTTATTTTTTTAGTTATTATTGTCTTTGTCGTTATATTTTTCTTTATACGTCTGATTAAAAGGCTAAAAAGAAAACAGCTCTGGGCCAGTTGCCGAAACAGCACTTATTTGCTGCTGGCCATGTTTTTATTAATCACAGCTCCACTTGTGGGAAGCAACCTTCTAACGTATCATCGACTGACTCACGAAAGCGCAATCGCATCTCTGCAAATAGAGCAAATAAAACAACAGCAATATCGAATTAATTTAACACTCCTGGATACTTGTAAAAGAACATCATACTTATTATTGGGTGATGAGTGGCAGGTGGATGTACGCATTATAAAATGGCATAGCTGGGCAAACCTTCTGGGTATGGATAGTCATTATCAACTGGATAGAATTTCTGGTCGCTATCATGATATTGAGCACCAGCGTAATCACTTCCCCACCGTGTTTACTCTGGAAACAAAGCAGGATTATGACCTATGGGCTTTAAAAAAGAAATATCAGTGGCTGCCCTGGTTTGATGCACATTATGGACAATCTGTTTTTATTCCAATGAAAAATGCTCAAACTTATCAGCTTTATATGACTCAGAGTGGTATGATAGCTCGAAAAAATAATGATCTGGAAAAAGACTGTAAAGTCATTACTGATTAATTACATTATTGCCCGTGTAATCCGTAAGAGTATAAAACATGAAAAAAGTTCATATTGTCGGCAGTGGTTTTGCTGCACTTACTGCTGTACGAACCCTTCGAAAATCAAATACTGATATCGAAATAACCCTTATTAGCCCAAAAGCAGAGTTCCATTATCTACCGGGAACAATTTGGATCCCATGTCACTTAAGAAAACCAGAAGATTTAATCATTCCTCTGGATAATTTTTTCCAGCGTATGAATGTTAAGCATCTTGCTGCAGAAGCAACAGGCTTAAAAAACAATGGTCGGGTGTTAGTCACTAGTGCGGGAGAAATTGAAAATGATGCCTTAATCATTTGTACCGGTGGTCGCTTTATTAAAAAATTATCGGGCATTGAACATGCGATCACTCCTTGTGAGGGCGTTGATGCCACGCTACAAATAAGAGATAAGCTGGCATCCTTGCAGGGCGGCACGATTGCCTTTGGATTTTCAGGTAACCCCAAAGAACCGAGCGCTATGCGCGGCGGTCCTATGTTTGAATTTTTATTTGGTATTGATTGTCAATTACGAAAAGAGGGCAGACGTGAACAATTCAAGCTGGTATTTTTTACTCCTGCTAAAAATCCGGGACAACGGCTGGGTCCTAAAGCTGTAAAGGGCTTGCTCAAGGAAATGAAAAGCCGTGATATTGAAACCCATCTGGGTCATAAAATGAAGCAGTTTACTGATAATAGTGTGATCACTGAAGGGGGAGAATTTAATGCTGATTTGATTATCTTTATGCCGGGCATGACCGGTAACACCTGGTTTGATAACACTGAACTGCCGCGTTCGCCAGGCGGTATGATCCGTGCTGATGCGCATTGTAAAGTTGACTCTATGGAGCTGGTTTATGTGGCAGGTGATTCGGGCAGCTTCCCCGGACCAGACTGGTTGCCGAAACAGGCACACATGGCTGATTTACAAGCTGAAGCTGCGGTGAAGAATCTACTAGCTGAATTTAATGGACAAGCAGCAACGCATACCGTTAAAGCAGAATTACTGTGTATTCTCGATAGCCAAAATTCTGGAATGTTAGTGGCGAGAACAACTAAGCGTAATATTGTTATGCCCAGAATGCGTATTTTTCACTGGCTGAAACGATTTTTTGAATGGTGGTATCTGCGCCAGTATAAATAATATACCCAATCAACTTGAAAATGCAGGATCGAACACTTGGAAATTATCATTAATTCGAGAATCTAATGATTTTCCAATGCTCGGTAA
>JAIVER010000255.1 GCA_023864145.1 Thiohalomonas sp.
CATGGGCTGTGAGAGTAATTTGCGTCATTGGATAATTTTGATCTTCTTCTCTATGAAAATCAAGCATTTTCATAGGTCATGGGTATATATTGTTAATAGCGAGGCATCTGCAGATCAACTTGTTGTGACCAGGCATTTACTCCCCCGGAAAGATTGATAACATTCTCAAATTGAGACTGTTCAAGAAACTGCGCAACCATTCGGCTGCGTACCCCATGATGGCAGATCACTATGGTTTCCTGTTTGGGATCAAGTTTACTCAAATGGACGGGGATGCTCTGCATAGGCATGAGCTGTGCCCCTTCAATCCGACAAATATTATATTCCCACGGCTCACGTACATCCAGCAAAAAGGGCTTAGTTGTTGTGTCTTGTAAGTATTCATTCACTTGTTGGGGGGTCATTTCCCGCATCAATAGTCTCCTGTTGAAATACAACACAGTTTATCGCATTAAATAATAACCAACTATGTTAGTCAACTAATATTTACTTTGTCAGCTATAATACAGGATAAGGTAGAGTAATGAAAAACAACTCTACCTAGTGTTCATCCGTTATTCTTCTTTTAACCTCCCCCTTTTTCGCCTCAGGGCGCCTACTTTTGGTAGAAGGGGGATTGAGGGGGTTGCAAGTCAACAACTTAACCCCCCCTGTCCCCCTTTGAAAAAGGGGAAGATAAAGAAACAGCTATTTCCGGATGGACACTACCTAATTAACTTATGACCATTTAACTCGTGCTAATGCTGACAATAGTTGCTCGATATCTGTTTCTTCATGTTCGGCAGATAAAGTCACTCGTAATCTGGCAGTGCCTTTGGGCAGAGTGGGTGGACGAATTGCGGTAATTAAAAACCCCTGTTGCTCTAATGTCTGACTAATACTCATGGCTGTTTCATTATCACCCACCATTATAGGCTGAATAGCCGTTTGAGAATTCATTAATGACAAGCCTAATTGTTCAGCACCGGAGCGAAACTGTGCAATAAGCTGCTTTAGTTTTTCTCTGCGCCAGCTTTGTTCACGAGAGATCTTAATGCTCATTAATAGCGCCTGAGCCATGGCCGGAGGCATGGCTGTGGTATACACATAAGAACGGGCCTTCTGGATCAGGGTTTCTATCAGTACATCACTGCCGGCAACAAAGGCACCAAAGCCGCCCATTGCTTTGCCCAGAGTCGCCATATAAACAGGGAGTTGTTCCTGATCTAAGGAAAATTCTTCAGCAGTACCGGCGCCATTAGCACCTAGCACGCCAAAACCATGGGCATCATCGAGCATCAGCCAGGCATCATGCTGCCGGCAAAGCTCACTCATTCGTGTGACTTGCGCCAGATCACCACCCATACTGAATACGGCATCGCTCATCACTAATTTACGCTGCTTATTATCAGGTGCTGTTAATAACTGCGCCAGTCTGTTCATGTCATTATGAGGATAACGCTTGAGTTGACTGCCCAAAAATACAGAAGATAATAATGCCGCATCAATTAATGAGGCATGATTTAATTTGTCCTGAAAAACAATATCGCCCTTACCCATCAGTGCATTAACTATACCCAGATTGGCCATATAGCCCGTTGAAAATAATAAGGTTCTACTGCGCCCAGTATATTCTGCTAACGCTTCTTCGAGTTCATGATGTGCCCGACTATGGCCGCTGACCAGATGAGCAGCTCCGCTGCCCACACCATAATCATTAACACCCTGCTTAAATGCTTTGGCAATACCAGGATGATTGGCCAGACCCAGATAGTCATTACTGCAAAAACTAACAACGCTCTTACCATTACTAATAAGATGAACCTGCTGTGGTCCATCGGTTATTTTTCGTTGTCGATAAAGGGATTGCTGTTCCAGATTCAGCAATTCTTTTTTTAAACTATCATTTAAACTCACAATAATTTAACGTCGAGAAAAAATTAAAACGCTACGGCACTAGCTAGTGATTGAGATTGCGCCTGCTCAGGTTGATGCTTGTCTTTGTTAGAGGAACTGTTCTTTTTTTCTAAACTGGTTTTCATACCCAGACTGGCAAATAGTTTTTCATCACTCTGAGCACTGGCACCATCGGTGGTGAGCAGACGTTCGCCATAAAACACTGAATTAGCACCGGCAAAGAAACACATAGCCTGCATTTCATCTGACATTTCTTCACGACCGGCAGACAATCTGACCACTGAACGAGGCATCATAATACGCGCTACCGCTACACTGCGAACAAATTCTAAAGGCTCAATTTCATTCTCTCCATATAATGGCGTTCCTTCAACCTGCACAAGCATGTTGATAGGCACACTATCGGGATGTTTTTCCATATTCGCCAGTTGTGCTAATAAGCTGCAGCGATCTTTACGCTCTTCACCCATGCCTAAAATACCACCACTACAGACATTAATACCGGCTTGCTGAAGATTATCCAGAGTATCCAGTCGATCCTGAAAGGTGCGGGTTGATATGACATTACCATAAAATTCCGGAGAGGTATCCAGATTGTGGTTATAGTAGTCCAAACCGGCTTCTTTTAATTGTTTAACCTGCTCGCTATCAAGCATACCTAAAGTGAGGCAGCTTTCCATATCCAGCAATTTAACGGCCTTAATCATTTCTAATACTTTAGGAAAATCACGTTTGTTGGGACGAGACCAGGCAGCGCCCATACAAAAGCGGTCAGCACCTTCTTGTTTAGCTTTTTTAGCCGCATCAATGACTTCATCAAGTGGTAATAAAGCTTCTGCTTCCAAATCAGTATTATGATGTGCACTTTGCGAGCAATAGCCGCAATCTTCGGAACATTTGCCGGTTTTAATACTCAGAAGCGTACTTATTTGTATGCTATTTGGGTCAAAATTCTCACGATGAATACTATGTGCCTTAAATAAAAGATCATTTAAGGGCATATCAAAAAGAGCCTGGACTTCAGAGACATCCCAATCATGTCTTAATTCATCTCTAGTTTGAGTGGTCATATCATTCCCCGGAAAACAATTTATATTTATATTTATATTTATATTTATATTTATAT
>JAIVER010000256.1 GCA_023864145.1 Thiohalomonas sp.
AGCTCCTTCATAGAACATAATGAGTCAGACTTTTAGGTTGTTTATGCTAAATTTTGGTTGCTGGCAGGGTTAACTGATTTTTTTAGGTTGATAATAACCGTATTGATCTCATTTATGCCAATCCATGTGATATAACCAAACTGGTTAGAAAAAAATCATTTACACCCATTGCCAGACCGCAGGGAACTCACGATGAGACCGTTATTATTTCCAGTGCAAATAACCCCATCGAAAGCATTGAAGAGCTTAAATGCGGCCTGAAAATTGCGATGACAGATGTTCCGGATGTTAATATCATTGGTATGATTATGTTAGAGCCTGCCGGTATCACTCCATCTGATACTGAAACAATTATTTGTAGTAATTATATTACTGTAGTCAAAAAAGTCATCCAGGGAGAAGCTGATCTCGCTTTTTTACTGGCAGAAGTGTTTGATGAATTTTTTAATCTTGTAAAAAAGCAGGGTCATTCCCTTATTAGCAGTAAAATTCATGTCCTTCATCACGCACTTTTGGCAGGTCCGAACTTTTCTGAAAAGCAATCCATTTTGCAAGATACATTATGAATAATGACGCAAAAGGCTTAGATATTCTTAATAGTATGGAAATTGAAAAATGGGCAACAATGAATCAAGATGAGACTGAATTTTTGATTGATTTAATTGATACCTTATCACCTTCTTAAAACTTCTGAATTAGTTTATTATTCAGGAACGACAGAAGATTAAAGCAAAACTCTTAACTTGATAATTCACCTGAAGGTAATTGCAGATATCTGGTTGTGCAGTTTTCAAGATTTACATCCTGATGTGTGGTGAGTAGAACCATTCCAGCATCATTCAGATGCTCCTGAATCACCTGTAAGAAATAATCAATACCAATCACATCCAGTGAAGTGAATGGCTCATCCAAAATCCATAATTTGGCTTTGGAAAGTATCGCCTGTGCTATCGCTACCCGACGCTTTTGACCCGCAGAGAGCTGATTGGAATACATTTCTTCAAAGCCATACAAGCCTACTTTTTCTAAGACATCGAGGATCTGCTGCTCAGTACAGGGTTTGCTGAACTCACAGTAGCTGTGAATATTTTCAATGGGTGTCAACTCCAGTTTTATACCCAGTTTATGGCCCATAAAGGCAATTTGTTCATTGTATTCACTGCGGTATTTGCGACAATTATCACCTTCGAAGTAAACACTACCACTGACAGGCAAGGCCAGACCGGCCAGAATTCTTAATAAACTGGTTTTCCCGGTACCATTTTCTCCTTTTATATGAAGAATTTCTCCAGGAGAGAGCTCAAAACTCAGTTCATTAAATAATTCACGATAACCTCTTTCACAAGTCAATTGGTTAACGCTAAGTCCTGTAGAGCTGGTATTTTCTGCTATCATTTTTGACAAACTGCTTGTTAGTTAATAGTTGTAGGGTTTTGGCTAATACCTGACGTATCTTAGTCAACTTGCTTGTTATTCGCAAATTTAAGTTTAAGAGATTTAGCCAAGTCACTGTTTTATTGGGCTGTTTTATATTACTAGAAAAAAAGTTTTACACAATCATAAATAATCTGTACATATCAATTTACCCAGCTTAATCAGAGTTTGCTTAAATAGATATGTTGTCAATAGTAATTATAAACCTTTTTATATCCTATTGATTTACTTGGACTTATTTTTTAATTTTTTGTGTGTTCATTTTGTAATCAATTTGTAACACATGTCTATAACAACACGCTTTGAGCATCTTACCCAAAGTTTATTCACAGACTTATCCACAGGCTCTGTGAATAAATAGCTTTAGTCAAATTTGGGCAATTCAGAGGGTTCAATAACGATAAGTTTATGGCCCACTTTTAGCTGATTATCATTGATATAATTTAATTTATGCAGCAGGTTCTGACCAAAAAAGACTTTATTATTCATTTTTCGAAAGTGAGACAATGTCTGTAAAGGCTCACGGCTTTCTTTTTCACCACTGTTTGGATTGATCGTTGTGATCACGCAACGAGAACAGGGCTTAACCGCATAAAATTCAATTTGCTCAATTTTAAAATGACCCAGGGCATCCTCAGCATAAGGTTCACAACCCGAAATAACGATATTGGGACGAAAACGACTCATTCTTAAATCAATATCAACCCGGCTGTTTAAATCCTCTAACGAGGCTTCACTAATGATCAGATTAGGAAAGCCATCAGAAAAACTGGCAATATCATCAGCCTGAGAATAATCAGGATCAACCGGACGCAAAGTCTTGTCCGGCATATAAACCAGCTGGCAGTCTACATCAAGAAATTCACTAAACCAATTATCTATTGCCGTATTAATATGCTGTGCTATGATCTGATCATCCCAGCAAGTCACCTCAACTTCATCATATAGTTCTATCTGGGGATCCGGATAGGGGATCATTAGAGTGGGCATATCAGGCGCTCTGATAGCCAAACCAAAATCCGATAGTTCTGGTTCAATTAAAGTCATTCTAGGATATTCTCGTTGACTTATGAAGCGATTTTCTTTATCAACCAGCATCCAGCGTCGATCATACTGAAACCCTCTTTTTTCCAATAGAACTGAATCTAATGAAATGCCGCTCAGTGATTTTATTGGATAAATCCAAAGTTGCGAAACAACAACATCTGACATAATGCTTATCCTCAGGGACTTCTACTATTTTTTAATTGATGAAGGATAACATTCGGGCAAACATAAAGAAAAGTGCCTGTAAAAAATTTAAAATGTTTTTAAAAAAAGACTAGCATTTTTTTTTCAGTTCCCTATAATATGCAGCACTTCGGAGCGGTAGTTCAGCTGGTTAGAATACCTGCCTGTCACGCAGGGGGTCGCGGGTTCGAGTCCCGTCCGTTCCGCCATTATTTTTTCTTCATTTCCATATTGAATTTTCTTCTATTCATCTAAGATAAAGAATTCTATACCCATGACCTATGAAAATGCTTGATTTTCATAGAGAAGAAGATCAAAATTATCCAATGACGCAAATTACTCTCACAGCCCATG
>JAIVER010000257.1 GCA_023864145.1 Thiohalomonas sp.
TTCATGGGCTGTGAGAGTAATTTGCGTCATTGGATAATTTTGATCTTCTTCTCTATGAAAATCAAGCATTTTCATAGGTCATGGGTATATACCCAATCAACTTGAAAATGCAGGATCGAACACTTGGAAATTATCATTAATTCGAGAATCTAATGATTTTCCAATGCTCGATAAAATTTCATCAAAAAACTCATTAATTTTCTGTCGAAACTCTGTTGTGGTCTAATGGAACCGTACACTTTAATAAGAGATAATAAGAATCACTTATTGAGGTGCAAGAATGGGACAGAAAAGAACATACAAAGAATATTCCAAAGAATTTAAAGAAGAAGCCGTAGCTCTGGTCAGAGAGCAAGGCTACTCAGTTCCAGATGCGGCTAAATCACTGGGAATAGCCAGTAATATCCTGTATCGCTGGAAAGAAAAACTAGAATCATAGGTTGAGGGTAAATCATTGTCAGAAGATGAACGAGAAGAGCTTAAACATCTACGTAAAAAAAATAAGACTTTACGCATGGAGAAAGAGATTTTAAAAAAGGCCAGTGCCTTCTTCGCGAAAGAAATGAAGTAAAATTTGACTTCATCAAAGACGAATCACCCCATTTCCCGGTAAGTATTTTATGTCGGGTTATGCGTGTCAGTACATCAGCTTATTATGCCTGGAAAAAACGAGCAAGTCAGCTGATCAGTGCAGAAATTCTGCACCTGTATCGTCGTATGTAAAGAGCTGTTTAAGCAAAGTCGAAATAGCTTAGGAGCCGTGAAATGATGAAAAAATTACGTAAAGAAGGGTTTCAAATTGGTCGTTACAAAGTACGCAACCTTATGAAAAAATTGAAATTAAAAGTCACTCAACGCATTGCATACAAAGTACCACTAAAAAAAATCATAATGATGAGGTGGCGGATAATTTGCTTAATCAGAACTTCGATCCTGTTGCGCCTAATCATATTTGGGCCGGAGATATTAGCTACTTAAAAACAGGTGAAGGCTGGATGTATTTGGCTGTTGTAATGGATTTCTACTCGCGCCGTATTGTAGGCTGGTACGTCAGCAAACGAATGACAACAGACTTGATATGTAAAGCAATGATCATGGCCTGCAACTTAAGGCAACCACCTTTTGGGCTTGTTTTTCACAGTGATCGAGGTTCTCTACCCAATCAACTTGAAAATGCAGGATCGAACACTTGGAAATTATCATTAGATTCTCGAATTAATGATAATTTCCAAGTGTTCGATCCTGCATTTTCAAGTTGATTGGGTATATAACGCAGACTGATAACTGATTATGTCAGTTATTTCTTATGAATTGATTAGATCAGTCTGCGGTGTCAGGCGTCGGCAGCATTTTTATCAAGCAGAATGAAAAATAAGTGACCATAGGCTTAACACTAGTAATTAGAAATACTCACTGAATAGTTACGTAAGTATTACAATGAAGATTCATATTAATTCTTATTTTTTTCCTGCACTGATTCGTAACCAGAGATAACCACCGGTTCCGGCAATAATAGATGCAAATAAAACACCGGTTTTGGCCATGAGCAGATATTCTGCACTACCGGAAAAACCCAGTTCGGCAATAAAAATGGACATGGTAAAACCAATGCCGGCTAAAAATCCCACTCCGATTAAATGATGACCTGTCATACCTTCAGGTAACTTTCCTAAACCTGATTTAACGGCTAGCCAGGTGATCCCTGCTACTCCAATTAATTTACCTAAAATTAAGCCTGCCATAACACCCATAGCGACAGGGTGAGTCAGTGTCTGCCCTAAGGCGCTGACATCAACAGGAATACCGGCATTGGCTAAGGCAAACAAAGGAATAATAATAAATGCAACAGGCATATGCATGGCGTGTTCTAAACGCTGCAGAGGGGATTCCACGGAATGTACACCATTTTCCAGCGTTTGCAGCATCGCACGTGATTCATTGTCATGAATAATACAAATGTCTTTATTATCGGTGTTTTTATTCGGTGTGGTTTTTAAGGTATTGAGTATATCAGTCATATGATTAACAAATAATTTGTGATCAAATTTGGGTTTAACCGGTATTGTGAGAGCAACTAAAACACCGGCTAATGTGGCATGAATACCAGATTGCAGCATAGCAAACCACATGATTGTGCCGACAATAAAATAAGGTAATGCTTTTCTGATGCCCATACGGTTAAAAACAATCAAGATAAAAAGAGTGACAAAAGCTAAGACCAGCCAATTAACAAATATTTGTTCGGTATAAAATAAGGCGATAACGACTACGGCACCCAGATCATCAACAATGGCTAAACCGACTAAAAACGTGAGCACTGTTTTTGGTACACGGGAACCCAGTAATACGAGAACACCAACGGCAAAGGCGATATCGGTTGCCATGGGAACACCCCAGCCGATAGACGCATCAGTATTACTATTGATAAAATAGAATAATATTGCAGGCACGAGCATGCCGCCAATAGCGGAGATAATGGGCATCATAGCGGCCTTAGGATCAGATAATTCACCCACTATCACTTCACGTTTTATTTCTAAACCCACCACCAGAAAGAAAAAGGCCATCAAGCCGTCATTGATCCAATGGTGCAGGGTATACCTTAGTTCACTGCCGCTAATAGAGATGGCCAGTTCAGTATGTAGAATATGTTCATAATGATGCGCTAAGAAACTATTGGCAAAGATCATGGCTAAAATAGCACTGACCATTAAAATTAGTCCAGAGGTGGTTTCTTCATGGATAAACTCTTCAAAAGGGGTAACAACTTTATCAAAGGACTTTTCCCAGGGTTGAAAGTTAGTATCTGTTTTTTTCATAGTATCCTTAGTATTATCAATGGTATGTTAAGAGTTATATTTATTCTAAAGCAGGAGACTCAACTATACCTCAAACTAATAGACTTATATACCCAATCAACTTTGAAAATGCAGGATCGAACACTTGGAAATTATCATTAATTCGAGAATCTAATGATTTTCCAATGCTCGGTAAAATTTCATCAAAAAACT
>JAIVER010000258.1 GCA_023864145.1 Thiohalomonas sp.
TTTTACCGAGCATTGGAAAATCATTAGATCCTCGAATTAATGATAATTTCCAAGTGTTCGATCCTGCATTTTCAAGTTGATTGGGTATACATCAGAGGGTGTTTCTACAACACAGAGGGTTTGTCGATCACGTTTTGGGGATTGACAGATATCACATTGCTCATATTCAGTAAGAATACGACAGATTTGAGAGTGACCAACTTCTTCTGATGCATGGGATAATATTCTTGCACCGTTTCGATCTCGTTCAAGAAGATGATAGGCCACAGGTTGTGCTGATTTAGCACCGACACCCGGGAGGTATCGGAAGCTGTCAATAAGCTGTTTAATAAGTGGTGAGTGAGCCATGATAGTTTAAAAAGGTAGTTTAAAACTGGGGGGTAAATTTAAACCCTCAGTCATTCCAGGCATCTTATCTTTTGACTCTAATTCAATCTGACGAACGGCATCATTCACTGCTGCGGCAATCAGATCTTCTAGCATTTCTTTATCATCTATGACACTTTCATCAATATTTACACGACGAATATCATGACGACCAGTCATTACCACTGAGACCATACCACCGCCAGCCTGACCTGTTACTTCTGTATTGGCAAGCTCAGCCTGAGCTTTTTTCATATCTTCCTGCATTTTTTTGGCTTGTTTCATTAAGCCGCCTAAAGCACCTTTCATGTAATTTCCTCTATCAATTATTTAATGGGTTTTATTGATTCTGTGCGAATCTTTGCAGCAAATGCATTAACGATCATTTGTACCTTAGGATCAGTCTCAATGGATTCTACTGCCTGTTGTTGTAATACTTCAGCATCATGAATTTCACGACGTCTGGGTGTGTCTAATTTTTTTTCTGCCTGAATCTGACATTCGCTAATATTCAGCTTAATCGGCACAGCCAGTAAATTTTGTAATGTCTTAAGCAAACGAGTGTTTATTTTATCATTGAGTAAATGTTTATGCACCGATTCTAATAATAATTCAAAAACCTGTTCACCATTATGTTCTGTTTTATTCACCAGAGCAGAATGTTTGGCTAATTGCTGTTCAAGACCGACGAGTCCTGAACGTTTAATTAAATCATGCCAAAAATCCGCAAGTTCCCCTGTATCTTCTTTTTCACAGGGTACTTTTTGCTGATCATTTTTGAATAAAGGAACCACATTGGCTGATGGCTTCTTGTCAGCTAAAGGCTCTTTTATATCGACTACAGGCTTTTTTTGATCGAATAAAGGCTGTTCATTAGTAAACGCTTTAGCGCTGAGAGACGAATCTGCCTCTGTTAGTGTTTTTCTCTGTGCTTGAACCTCTTGAGCAGCTGATTGATTAGCGTTTACTGACTCTACTGCCATATCATTCATGGGAATGTCTTGTATATACGATGGCGGCTCAGATGAATTGGAAAAGTTATCTTGTCCGTAGGCATCTATTGGCGGTAAATCAATCGGTGGTATATCCATATCTGGAGAACCCATCTCTGAAAAAGCATTCGCTAAAGAAATCGAATCTTCCGACATCAGACTAACAGTTTGTGCCTTGGGGTTACTGGCATCTTGTTTTACGGATGTTGATTTTTTTATATTGTCAGAGGCTGAAAGTATTTTTTTTTCTGATGTTTTGTCATCAGGCCGATGCTCATTTCGAACTAAAGCGGCTTTTGTAGAAAGCGCTTGAGATGAAGGACTCTGAGGTGGAGGCGGCACTTTGCTTTGAGCTGAATTTTGTTGAGTCTGAACAGCAGGCCTGAGCTGTTCAGGTGTGAGTTGTTTAGGCGCACTGCCTTCAGGTCTAAAAGCAAGCATGCGCAATAAAATCATTTCAAACCCTCCCTGCGGCTGGGGTGAATACGGCAGGTCTTTTCGACCATTAATGGCAATTTGATAATATAATTGAATATCTTCTGGTGAGATAAGCTGCGCTACCTGTTCAACAGATTGTTTATCACCCAAACTATCATCTATGGCATCCGGCACCATCTGACAAAGAGCGATCCTCTGCAAGGTACTGATCAGCTCTGCCAGGATTGTATTAACATCTATCCCCTGCCCCGCCAGTATACGACTTTGCTCAACCAGCATACGACCATCTTCATTAGCCAATGCATTTAATAAATCAAAAATCCTATCCTTTTGCACACTACCCAGCATGGTTTCAATATCAGCCAGATTTGGTTTCCCATTACTATAAGCAATTGATTGATCGAGTAAACTCAGGGCATCACGCATAGAACCATCGGCAGCAACTGCCAATGGCTTTAATATATTCGTGTCAAAAGGAATTCCTTCAGAATTAAGAATTTGTTGTAATTGCTGCTCAATTTGCTCAATCGTCAGACTCTTCAGATTAAATTGCAGACAACGTGACAAAATGGTAAGCGGTAATTTTTGCGGATCAGTGGTGGCTAATAAAAATTTGGCATGGGGTGGTGGTTCTTCTAAGGTCTTTAATAGCGCATTAAAACTATGACCTGACAGCATGTGCACTTCATCAATCAGGTAAATCTTGAAACGTCCTCGAGTCGGGGCATATTGGACATTATCTAAAAGTTCCCGGGTGTCTTCCACCTTGGTTTTTGAGGCTGCATCGACTTCAATTAAGTCAATAAAACGCCCCTGATCTATCTCCTTACAAGTGGCGCATTCACCACAGGGAGATGCGCTAATCCCCTGTTCACAACTAAGCGCTTTAGCAAGTACTCTGGCCACCGTTGTTTTACCCACACCACGTGTACCAGTAAACAGATAAGCATGATGCAGCCGCTCTGTTTCCAGGGCATTCGTCAATGCTCTTAGGACGTGCTCCTGCCCCATCATGGTAGAAAATGTTTTGGGACGGTATTTCCGAGCCAGAACCTGATATTTCATAAAAGTCCCAGATTAAAACTAAATAATTCAGTTAAATTAATGTCGCTATTCAGCATGTATATACCCAATCAACTTGAAAATGCAGGATCGAACACTTGGAAATTGTCATTAATTCGAGGATCTAATGATTTTCCAATGCTCGGTAAAAT
>JAIVER010000259.1 GCA_023864145.1 Thiohalomonas sp.
GATTCTATCTCGTTCTTTTCCATTTCCAGAATGCTTATGTTGCATTTCTAGAGCTGATTTTTCATGGCCTGTGAGAGTAATTTGCGTCATTAGATAATTTTGATCTTCTTCTCTATGAAAATCAAGCATTTTCATAGGTCATGGGTATATCCCTGTTTCCAGTAAATCATTCCCTGAAAAATTGAAAAAATTACGCGATAGCAGACCTAAGTACATTGTATTCTACTGTAATGGTCGTAGTTGTTATAATATCGTATAATGCCGCTAAGAAGGCCATTAAGTATAACATTAGTAATTGCCTTTCTTATGATGCAGGCGTTTGAATGGACACTTCAATATCCTGAACAGACTGTTTTGCTGGATAAATCTCCTGTTGAAAAGAGTCGTATTATTTCTAAAGAAGATTTTCAATCACATCAATTATCTCCCAAAGAGTTTGAACAACAGTCATTAACTGATGATTCAATGATTTATGATGTCAGAGATCGTGAACAGTGTCGTGGTGGTAGTGGTTTATACCCAATCAACTTGAAAATGCAGGATCGAGCACTTGGAAATTATCATTAATTCGAGAATCTAATGATTTTCCAATGCTCGGTAAAATTTCATCAAAAAACTCATTAATTTTCTGTCGAAACTCTTTAGCATTGTGAATAAAATGATTATTTCTCACCTTTTTATTCATCACTTTCCATAACCGCTCTATCGGATTCAAATTTGGGTTATACCCATGACCTATGAAAATCAAGCATTTTCATAGGTCATGGGTATAACCCTTGGTTTGCCAATACCTTTGCGCTAAACTCTATTTTCTGGGAAGTCGTTAAATCAGTGTTGTGCAAGGCTGTCACACCTATTGCTCCTGGATAAATTGTCTGTTAACAATATTATCTCAGAACACGGGTTTGATGACTTCCTTTGTTATTGCTGAGCTCAGAAAACTGTAAAGCGGGGTTGAGCTGTCCCAAATATCAGTCAATTTCTGGTAGTTTTCCAGTGCAGTTTTTAGGATAATAGCTTTTTTAATTTTTTGATAACTTATTTAATAATATTCAGGACAAAATATGCAAGACGACCAGTTAATCATAGCTGATAAAGCGTACAATTCACGTCTATTAGTCGGTACCGGTAAATACAAAGACCTTGATGAAACCCGTGATGCTATTGAGGCCAGTGGTGCTGAAATTGTTACAGTGGCTATTCGCCGTACTAATATCGGCCAGAATCCGGATGAACCGAATCTACTGGATGTCATATCACCGGATAAATATACCATTCTTCCCAATACGGCTGGCTGCTATACCGCCAAAGATGCCCTGAGAACCTGTCAGTTAGCAAACGAACTGCTGGATGGACATGATTTGGTTAAGCTTGAAGTGCTGGGCGATCAAAAGACACTTTATCCTAATATGGTTGATACCATTGAAGCGGCTGAAATCTTAATTAAAGATGGTTTTAAAGTCATGGTTTATAGCAGTGATGATCCCATTATTGCTAAGCGTTTAGAAGAAATGGGCTGTGTTGCCGTTATGCCTCTGGCCGGTTTAATCGGCTCTGGTCTGGGGATTTGTAATCCACATAATATTCGCCTGATTATAGAAAATGCCAATGTACCTATTCTGGTTGATGCTGGTGTGGGTACGGCTTCAGATGCGGCTATTGCCATGGAGCTTGGCTGTGATGCAGTCTTGATGAATACTGCCATTGCCGGAGCAAAAAATCCTGTACTTATGGCCTCAGCAATGAAAAAAGCCATTGAAGCCGGCAGAGAAGCTTTCTTAGGCGGTCGTATGCCGAAAAAAGCCTATGCCAGTGCGTCTTCGCCGATTGATGGTACCTTTTTCTAAAAGAAGTTTTAAAAGTAGAGCCATAGTGGATAAAGAGCTAGTGAATAAAGTCGAGCACCCTCACGCCATTAAAAGTTTTGTTGTTCGTTCTGGCCGGATGACTCCCGGTCAGGAAAAAGCCTATGAAGAACAATGGGGGGATTATGGTGTTGATGCGGATGAGCAAGTACTTGATTTTGAGCTATTGTTTGCACGACAGGCGCCCGTTATTTTAGAGATTGCTTTTGGTATGGGCGATTCCATGCTGGAAATGGCCGCCCGTCATCCGGAAAATAATTATCTGGGTATTGAAGTCCATAAGCCGGGTGTCGACCGGGTGCTTGCTAATATTAGCGAGCAGTTACTTAGTAACCTTAAAGTGATGAAGTTTGATGCCGTTGAGGTATTAAAAAAACAAATCAAAGATAATAGTCTCACTGTAGTCTATTTGTTTTTCCTGATCCCTGGCATAAAATCCGTCATCAAAAACGGCGTATTGTGCAGGATGATTTTATTCAACTGATCAGAAAAAAATTAATGCCTTATGGACAATTTCATATGGCAACGGATTGGGAACATTATGCCCGCTAGATGCTCAGGACAATGAAAGATGCTCCGGGTTTCAGTAATTGTGCCGCTGATGGCGAATAAATTCGCCCCTAGAAATAACGCCAATGTATTATTAACAGTGCTATTTGGGGGACAGATCAAATATAAGCAATTTGCTTTACATTTAGGCACACCTCAACCTCAGAATATTTAAATTCTGAAAAACTGTATTGAGTGGTGATTTTTTTAATGCACGCCTCTGATTGGTGGATAGACAATCATGCACTTTTTGGCCAGAAATCCATTCATCCTAAATAAATCAGTTGAGCCTACTGCGAGCGTCCAAGGCACTGAATCTTCAAGACTTTTCAGAGCATTTTGAATTCACCCGTAGCGTGACTACGAATAAATCCAAAATAACCTGCAAAGCCTTGAATCTCCAGCACTTTGATCGCTCTCGCTACGATTCAACTGATTTATTTAGGTTCATGCAGAAGTCCCTTTGTAACGAGCCTGCCTGCGTGTTTTTAGGTTCTACCAAGCTTTAAAAAGCTCTAGAAAATTCTGATTAACGCCTTTTCGCACATAGAGATAAGGACGTAACACTGAATTAAATCCTTCAATCG
>JAIVER010000260.1 GCA_023864145.1 Thiohalomonas sp.
TTCATGGGCTGTGAGAGTAATTTGCGTCATTGGATAATTTTGATCTTCTTCTCTATGAAAATCAAGCATTTTCATAGGTCATGGGTATAAGACGTCTTCAATTGTACCTTTTTCTTCAGTTATGGCCGCGGCAAGATTATCAACACCCACCGGCCGCCATTAAATTTTTCGATAATACTCAAAAGCAGTTTACGATCCATCATATCAAAGCCCATCTAATCCACTTCCAGCATATTTAAGGCTCTATCAGGCACACCAACATCTAGCACACTAACGGCTTTAATTTCTGCGTAATCCCTCACTCGTCTTAATAAACGATTGGCAATACGCGGTGTCCCGCGTGAGCGTTTTGCTATCTCGCTGGCACCATGAGGTTCAATTTCAATACGCATAATTTTTGCTGAACGAGAAACAATATGGGTTAAATCAGCATCTGAATAAAACTCAAGACGCTGCACAATACCAAAACGATCACGTAAAGGCGAGGTTAATAAGCCCGCTTGTGTGGTGGCACCAATCAAGGTAAAAGGCGGTAAGTCCAGTTTAATCGAACGTGCTGCCGGCCCTTCACCAATCATAATATCCAATTGATTATCTTCCATCTCCGGGTATAAAACTTCCTCAACAATAGCACTCCATCGATAAATTTCATCAATAAACAGCACATCCCCTTCTTCCAAATTAGTCAATAAGGCAGCAAGATCACCAGAGCGCTCCAAAACAGGACCGGATGTCTGGCGAAGGTTCACGCCCATTTCATTGGCTATAATATGCGATAGAGTGGTTTTACCCACTCCCGGAGGGCCAAAAATCAGTACATGATCCAGGGCTTCTTTGCGCTTTTTAGCTGCTGGAATAAAAATTTCCATCTCTTCACAGACAGCCGGCTGCCCCACATAATCCTTTAGTGTTTTAGGACGAATGGCACGATCAACCTGATCTTCTTTGTTTGTTTCTGTCGCAGAAATAATGCGTTCACTCTCTAACATAAAAAATCTAACATATATTATCTAACTGTATTTTTCAGGGCTTTTTTGATTAAGGATTGGCTGCTTTGATCCTGTTTATCTAATTTACTGATCATTTTACTGCCTTCAACGGGTTTATAACCCAATGCAATAAGTGCACTGGTCGCTTCTTTTATTATATCCTGTTCGCTGTTCAAATTATCTGACCCAGTCGAGGTTTTATCTTGCTCTAATGCACCATTCCCCTGCCAGCCATCAAGCCGATCCTTCATTTCAACAATTAGTCTTTGCGCTGTTTTTTTACCGATGCCCGCCAGTCGAACCAAACCACTCTCATCATTATTTTTAACCACTTGCACAAATTCACTGACACTAATACCCGATAAAATAGTCAGTGCTAATTTAGGCCCCACACTATTAACTTTAATCAGACTTTTAAATAAAAAACGTTCCGATTCACTATGAAAGGCATAAAGTAATTGCGCATCTTCACGCACTACCATATGAATCAGCAGAACTACGGGTTGATCCAGTTCAGGTAATTGATAAAACGTACTCATGGGTGCCTGTACTTCGTAACCCACACTATGCACATCAATCATTAATAGCGGTGGTTGTTTTTCTATAAGAGTACCTGATAATCGTCCTATCATAGGGGCCTGTTGATAAGTTAGTAAGTTCATCTGTCCAACTTATTAACTTCTTTATAGGGTAAAGCGTTTTTTTCGTCTGCCGCGAATGGCACCCAGCACTTCAGCAAGATATCTTTCGCTGGCCTTACTTTTCAATTCAGTCATGGTTTTATTGATATTGCCATGGCACAGTGCAATTGCTAAAGCATCAGCGGCATCTGATTGCGGCGTTTCACTTACATTAAGTAGAATTTTACCATATGCTGAACCTGAGCTTTAGCAGCATGGCCTTTACCCACTATAGCCTGTTTAACCTGATTTGCTGTGTATTCTGCAACAGGAATATAATCTGCCATAACAGCACAGATTGCCGCACCTCGTGCCTGGCCTAATTTTAACGCTGAATCGGGGTTACGCGCCAGAAAAACATTTTCAATGCCCATTTCATCCGGAGACCAGTGCTGAACAATTTGGCGGATGTCATTAAAGATAATTTTAAGTCTGGGAGACAGTGGACCATTGCCGGTTTTGATAGTACCGCATTCTAAAAAGCGAAGACGATTCCCTGAGGATTCTATGAGACCATAGCCTGTTTTTAAAGAACCGGGCTCAATACCCAGTATAATTGTAGTGCCGGCAGTGCTTAAGCTAATGAACGCATCCTTGATATGTTTTTGTGTAACTTAAAAAGTACCTGATGTGCCTCATACTAGCAAAACTTTCTTAAGGAAAACAGGCTGTAAGTACTCAGCAACCCAAGCCGTAAAACGGCTAACCATCTGTAAGTTACAAAACATATAAAATACAAAGACTTATATTTTTTCTGATTACCCACAACTCACAGCCATATTATATATCGACCAGACTATAATAAATTCAATGAGTTACAAGTTGAGTGCTATGCGGGGTCGGAGTCAAATGGCAAAAAGTATAAAATTAATAGTTAAACCTAAATAAATCAGTTGAATCGTAGCGAGAGCAATCAAAGTGCTGGAGATTCAAGGCTTTGCAGGTTATTTTGGATTTATTCGTAGTCACCCTACGGGTGAATTCAAAATGCTCTGAAAAGTCTTGAAGATTCAGTGCCTTGGACGCTCGCAGTAGCTTCAACTGATTTATTTAGGTTAAAGCTCATGCTTTAAGGCATTTGACTCCGACCCCTTCCTAAATACCGTACAGAACTAAACTCCAGAGTGGCTGAGAGTTGTGGGTAATCAGGTATATTTTTGTAACTTAGAAGCGTGTTTAGATTTTGCCCAAATTCTAGGCATTTTTGCACGGAAAATGTGAGCATATACCCAATCAAGTTAAAAATGCAGGATCGAACACTTGGAAATTATCATTAATTCGAGAATCTAATGATTTTCCAATGCTCGGTAAAATTTCATCAAAAAACTC
>JAIVER010000261.1 GCA_023864145.1 Thiohalomonas sp.
CTGCATTTTCAAGTTGATTGAGTATATAATGGTTCTTTTTATGAAATTAAAAATTTGGGATAAATGTCTCCAGGTTCTGGAAAAAGAAATCCCTGCTCAGGAATTTAAAATTTGGATTTTACCACTACAGGCAAAACTAATTTCCGATGTTAATTTGCTTTTATTTGCCCCAAATAAATTTGTTATCGCTTTTGTAAAAAAACGATTTTTGTCTAATATTACTCATATTATTGATAAACTATCAGACAATCTTATATCAGTTGAACTTCAGGTTGGCACTATCAAAAAAAATATTGATGTCAAAGAACCTTATCTTGCTAGTAGAAACACATTAAATACAGCATCAAAATCCAGACTTAAGAACTCAACAGAATCTAAATTTGACCGCTCTGCTACATTTACTTCAGTATCTCAAAATGTTGCTTCCTCTTTAAATAGTTCTAGCAGCAAGTCTTCTGAGCCAGTTGATAATCGTTTCAAAAAATATCAATCTGCTCTTAATAAACAAATGTCTTTTGATACCTTTGTTGAAGGTAAGTGTAATATGCTGCCTCGTGCAGCTTCCTTACAAATTGTTGAGACAATCAGTGAAGGAAGCTGCAATAACAACTATAATCCTTTTTTGATTTATGGTGGTGTCGGGCTGGGTAAAACTCATTTAATTCATGCCTTGGGTAATATCATTATGTCTGATAACCCGGATTCAAAAGTTATTTATCTGCATTCTGAACGCTTTGTCCAGGAGATGATAACGGCGCTGCAGAATAAAACTATTGATCAATTTAAGAATTTCTATCGTTCCGTTGATGTGTTACTCATTGATGATATTCAGTTTTTTGCCGGTAAAGAAAGAACACAAGAAGAATTCTTTCACACCTTTAACGCCCTTCTTGAAGGTCAGAGACAAATTATTATGACTTGTGATACTTATCCAAAAGAAGTTTCTGGTTTGGAAGATCGTCTCAAGTCTCGTTTTGGCTGGGGTTTAACAGTCTCTATTGAATTACCTGATACTGAAACACGAGTTGCCATTCTTTTATCAAAAGCTGCTCAAGCTAATATTTATTTACCACAGGATGTGGCATTTTTTATAGCTCAGCGAATTCGTTCAAATGTTCGTGAACTTGAGGGTGCATTACGTAGAGTGATTGCTACAGCACGTTTTCAGGGAAAAAAAATATCGGTCGAATTTGCAAAGCTGGCACTGCATGATCTAATTGCATTACAAGACAAACAGGTTTCTATTGAAAATATTCAAAAAATTGTGGCTGAATATTACAAAATACGTGTTGCTGATTTACATTCAAAACGACGTACACGCTCGGTTGCTAGGCCTAGACAAATTGCTATGTCATTAGCGAAACATTTAACCAGCCATAGTTTACCTGAAATTGGTGATGCCTTTGGAGGACGTGATCATACGACTGTTTTATATGCCTGTCGTAAAATACAAGAACTAAGAAGTGAAGAAATTATTGTTGAAGAAGATTATACTAATCTTCACAGGCTGTTAACTTCCTAGTTTGCTACAATTATTTTACACTTTACGTAAGATTATGTTTTAAGGATAGCTTTAAATGAAATTTTCAATTGGTATAGATGACTTATTACCCGCTTTACAGTCTGTAATAGGTGTTGTTGAAAAACGTCAGACTTTACCCATTTTATCTAATATTCTGGTTAATATCAGTGATGGTAAATTTACTATTACGGGCACTGATGATCTTGAAGTTGAAATTACCACAATAATTCCCCTTGAAGATACATCTATTAATATTGATTTTACAGTACCGGCAAAAAAGCTGTTTGATATCAGTAAAAATCTTGATGCAGGAATCTTACTTAAGGTTGAGCTGCTGGATAATAAACTTATCCTAAAAGCTAAAAAAAGTCGCTTTACCTTAATCACACTTCCAGCTGAAAATTTTCCTAATTTAGATCCCATGTCTTCCAGTTCTGAATTCAGTATTTCGCAACACGATTTAAAATTTGTAATTGACGCGACTCAGTTTTCTATGGCAAATCAGGATGTCAGATATTATTTAAATGGCCTGTTATTTGAAATTTATAATGAAGAACTTCGTACCATTGCCACTGATGGTCATCGTTTAGCTTTCAGCTATGTTGCTTCTTTAACAAATTTAATTAATCTTCCTAAGGATACCACTCAGCAACTTATCGTTCCTCGTAAGGCTATTACTGAGCTTAATCGTCTGCTTTCAGATACTGATGAAATTATTAATGTCTCTATTTCTGCCAGTCATCTTAATATTATTTTTAAACATCTTAGTTTTACCACAAAATTAATTGTTGGGCGTTTTCCTGATTATGAACGTGTTATCCCTCCTGCTACAGAACTTTCTAGCAAAAATATTATTACTGACAGACAAGTTTTAAAGCGATCACTTTCTAGAATTGCTGTTCTATCCACTGAAAAATATAAGGCTGCTCGACTAGAGTTTAGTGAAAATCATCTTCTAGCTGTCGTTCACAACCCAGAGCAGGAAGAAGCTGAGGAACATATTGTTATAGAATATTCTGGTGAAGACTTTTCTATAGGATTTAATGTGGGTTATCTAGTTGATGCACTCAATGCAGTAAAAGAAGATCAAGTGACTCTGAGTTTAACTGACTCTAATAGTAGTTGTCTTATCTCAGGATTAAATAATGATAGTGTAAAGTATGTTGTTATGCCGATGCGTCTTTAGACTTCTTTATAATTGGGTTGTTTAAAATATCTAAAGTTTAGAGCGACAGCTCACCTTTGACTGACCTGTCTTTTTCAAATGTTCTTTAACAAATTATTTGTAACAAGCTGATTTGAGGTCTGTTTATACAAATACTTGAAATTGCTTCAATATATCCGTGTCAGGCGGCTGGAATTTTTGGGACTTTAGGCTCCACCAGTCTCTGATCCGAACCTGCGAAAAATACTTTAGCAAGCCTAAACGTATTCGGCCTGCAGTGACAGCTTTATTTCTTTGCCATGG
>JAIVER010000262.1 GCA_023864145.1 Thiohalomonas sp.
AATTTTACCGAGCATTGGAAAATTATTAGATTCTCGAATTAATGATAATTTCCAAGTGTTCGATCCTGCATTTTCAAGTTGATTGGGTATACACACTTTTTAGCCAGCCAGAGTGGGCAGAGTCTGCCCTGCCTGCTCGCATCAGACATAAAAAAAGCCTGTATCATTATTAATACAGGCTTTTTTGTGGGTTGCAGCTGCTATTAATGAACCTTACCGATCTTGCCGGTTTCACTTTGTAAGTCAAATTTTAGCTCACCATTCTCTTCAGAAATAATGACTTTTCCACCATGTTCCAACTCACCAAATAACAGGGCTTCAGCCAATGGTTTTTTAATACTTTCCTGAATAAGGCGAGCCATTGGCCGGGCGCCCATTTTTTTATCGTAACCATTTTCAGCTAACCATTTACGGGCATCAGGCTCAACATAGAGTTCTACTTTCTTTTCAGCTAATTGATTTTCAAGCTCAAAGATAAACTTATCAACCACCTGTTGCATCACTTCTGTGGATAATGATGCAAATTGAACCACCGCATCAAGACGATTACGAAACTCTGGTGTAAAACCTCGCTTAATCGCTTCCATACCATCAGAGGCATGATCTTGTAATGTAAAACCAATAGATGAACGAGACATCGCTTCGGCACCCATATTGGTGGTCATGATTAAAATCACATTACGAAAATCAGCTTTGCGACCATTATTATCCGTTAAGGTTCCATGATCCATAACCTGTAATAAGAGGTTAAACACATCAGGATGCGCTTTTTCAATTTCATCTAATAATAAAAGCGCATGAGGATGCTTACTAACCTCTTCTGTCAATAAGCCACCTTGATCATAGCCAACATAGCCCGGTGGTGCGCCAATGAGCCTGGAGACCGTGTGACGCTCCATATATTCCGACATATCAAAGCGGATCAGCTCAATACCCATTAATTTGGCCAATTGCCTCGATACTTCTGTTTTACCTACGCCTGTAGCTCCGGCAAATAAGAATGAGCCAATAGGTTTATCATCACGACCAATACCTGCCCGAGCCATTTTAATCGCATCATCCAGGGTATCAATTGCCTTGTCCTGACCATGAATAACCAGTCTGAGGTTACGCGCTAGTTTTTTCAGTGAATTCTTATCACTGGTACTAATGGTCTTGGGTGGAATTCGTGCAATTGCAGCAATAATTGCTTCAATTTCTTTAACACCTATGGTTTTTTTACGTTTTGAGGGTGAATTAAGTTGTTGATTAGCACCCGCTTCATCAATTACATCAATGGCTTTATCAGGCAAATGACGTTCATTAATATAACGCTCTGACAATTCAGCAGCACTGCGTAATGCCTGCTTGGTGTATTTTATATGATGATACTCTTCAAATCTTGAGCGCAACCCTTCAAGAATATGATAGGTTTCTTCAGCTGAAGGCTCCGAGACATCAATTTTTTGAAAGCGTCGAGCCAGCGCATGATCTTTTTCAAAAATACCCCGGTATTCCTGATAGGTAGTAGAACCAATGCAGCGTAAATCAGTGGTCGACAGTGCAGGTTTTATCAGGTTAGAGGCATCCATTGCGCCGCCAGAAGCTGCACCGGCACCAATAATAGTATGAATTTCATCAATAAATAGAATCGATTTGGGTTCTTTTTTTAATTGATTTAACACCGCTTTAAGGCGTTTTTCAAAATCACCTCGATATTTTGTTCCAGCCAGTAAGGCACCCATATCAAGGGAGTAAATGACATTACCTTCAAGGATCTCAGGTACTTCATCATCAATAATTTTCTTCGCCAGTCCTTCTGCCAATGCGGTTTTACCCACACCTGCTTCACCAACAAATAATGGGTTATTTTTCCTGCGGCGACATAAAATCTGAATCGTGCGATTCACTTCTTCTTTACGGCCGATTAAGGGATCAATTTTACCTTCCAATGCCCTTTCATTGAGATTGACGGCATATAGATCAAGTGGATTTTTTGCTGCTTTGGCATTTGCCGTTTCTGGACTTTCATTTGCAGTACCGCTTTCTTCTTCTCCCGTGTCAATATTGGCATCATCAACTTTGCTGATACCATGAGAAATAAAACTGACAATATCAAGACGGGAAACATCTTGTTTGCTTAATAAATAAACAGCCTGTGACTCTTGTTCATTAAAAATTGCTACCACTACGTTAGCACCATTGACTTCTTTTTTCCCTGAAGATTGAGCCTGAAAAATAGCACGCTGCAGAACCCGTTGAAACCCCAATGTTGGCTGGGTATCACGTTCATCAATTTCAGAAAGCACGGGGGTTGTTTCATCAAGAAAAATAAGTAATTCATTACGCAGCTGATGCAAATCAACTGAACAGGCGTTAAGCACCTCTTCTGCTGCAGGATTATCCAATAAAGCCAGTAACAGGTGCTCAACTGTCATAAATTCATGACGTTTTTCTCGAGCTTCTTTAAAGGCAAGGTTTAGTGTAAATTCAAGTTCTTTACTCAGCACAATACTTATTCCTCATCTTATATACTTTTATTCAACTTCCATTGAACACATCAGTGGATGATTATGTTTTTTAGAATAGTTGTTCACTTCTAATGTTTTGGTTTCCGCAGTATCTCTGGTAAACAAACCACAAATACCCTTACCGCTATTATGGACATCCATCATAATTCGAGTGGCTTTTGCACGATCCATGGAAAAAAAGTTTTCCAGTACGTGTACTACAAATTCCATAGGCGTGTAATCATCATTATTAATAATAACGCGATACATGCGGGGTTTTTTCAGCTTTGGTTTGGCTGTTTCAACCGAAGTATCACCCACGTCGTTATCATTTAATTCATCATCATGCCAATCATCTGAGTTGGTAATTTTAATCATATACCCAATCAACTTGAAAATGCAGGATCGAACACTTGGAAATTATCATTAATTCGAGAATCTAATGATTTTCCAATGCTCGGTAAA
>JAIVER010000263.1 GCA_023864145.1 Thiohalomonas sp.
AGAAATTTCGAATAATTTTCTAGAGGGCGCTCCTAATAAAAATTGCTTTTTTCTTTTCAAAAGCAATTTTTATTAGGAGCAGCAACGATACCGCCTTTTTTTTGTCAACTCTTATATTTTTAAATTTTTTTCCTCTTTTGAGGAATGTGAAACTCTAAACTTTAGTTAAATGAAGAACTATCGAATTGAGTGAGTGAAACCTCCTCCATAAAATGAGTATAAGCTTACCAATCATCACAAAAACTAATTATAATGAGCTTAGATATAATAAAGCGTAGCGAATATCCATATAATATTATGTTTATTTTTCATCATACAGGGAGCAACTATTGAATATTATCGTCACCGGAGGTGCTGGATTTATTGGTTCAGCCGTAATCAGGCAGTACATTAAAGAGACCGAACACAATATCATCAATGTCGATGCGCTGACTTATGCAGGTAATCTGGAATCATTATCAGAAGTTGAAAAAAATCCACGATACCATTTCGAACATGCACATATCTGTGATAAAGAAGCCATGGAGGGGATTTTTAAAGAATACCAGCCTGATGCCATTATGCACCTGGCTGCATAATCTCATGTTGATCGTTCTATTGATGCTCCGGCTGATTTTATTCAGACCAATATTGTCGGCACCTGCAATCTGCTTGAAGTGGCTCGCAGCTACTGGAATCAACTAACGGACAATAAAAAAGCCTCTTTTCGATTTCACCATGTTTCAACTGATGAAGTTTATGGTGATCTCGATGAAACGGTTTTTTTTACAGAAGAAACAGCCTATGATCCCAGTTCACCTTATTCCGCAAGTAAAGCATCATCTGATCATCTGGTCAGAGCCTGGCACCGCACTTATGGTTTCCCTGTAGTCATTACCAATTGTTCCAATAACTATGGTAGTCATCAGTTTCCTGAAAAACTGATCCCTTTGGTCACGCTCAATGCCCTGGAAGGAAAGCCCCTGCCAATCTATGGCAACGGTCAGCAAATCAGAGATTGGTTGCACGTTGATGATCATGCCCGAGCCTTAAGACTGGTTTTAGAAACAGGAAAAAATGCGGAAACTTATAATATTGGCGGTCATAATGAAAAAACCAATCTCGAAGTCGTTAAAACCATTTGCTCCCTATTAGATAAATTAGTACCATACTCTCCTTATAAGCCACATGAGCAACTTATTACCTACGTGACGGATCGCCCCGGACATGATGTACGCTATACCATCGACGCCGATAAAATTAATAATGATTTGGGCTGGCGAGCATTAGAAACCTTTGAATCTGGAATCGAAAAAACGATTAACTGGTATCTAAACAATAGTGAATGGTGCAAACATGTTCAAGATGGCAGTTATCAACGTGAACGACTGGGAACTGATACTGGAGAGGTAGAATGAAAGGCATTGTCCTGGCAGGTGGCTCCGGTACGCGTCTCTACCCAATTACTAAAGGTGTCAGCAAACAGCTCACACCTATTTATGACAAACCCATGGTTTACTATCCGCTATCAGTGCTTATGCTTGCCGGTATTACCGAAGTATTAATTATCTCCACACCTAATGACTTGCCCCAGTTTGAAGCATTATTAGGTGATGGCTCTGATATTGGTATGACGTTCTCCTATAAAGTACAGCCTTCACCAGATGGTCTAGCACAGGCATTTATTATTGGAGAAGACTTTATTGCTAATGATGATGTCTGTCTTGTTTTAGGTGATAACATCTTCTATGGGCATGGTTTTCAAAAAATGCTTGAGCACTCTGTAAAAAATGTAACAGAACTAGGTAAAGCCACAGTTTTTGGCTACTATGTCCGTGATCCTGAACGTTATGGTGTGGCTGAATTTGACAAAAATGGTAATGTTTTGAGTATTGAAGAAAAACCGGAACACCCCAAAAGTAATCATGCTGTTGTTGGCTTATACTTCTATCCCAATAGCGTCGTCGAGGTGGCTAAAGCCGTTAAGCCATCTCATCGGGGCGAGTTAGAAATTACGTCGGTGAATCAGGCTTATCTGAAGCAACAAAACCTCAAAGTAGAATTATTAGGCAGGGGCTTTGCATGGCTCGATACTGGTACCCATGAAAGTTTGATGGAAGCTTCTAATTATATTCAGACCATTGAAAATCGTCAGGGACTCAAGGTTGCCTGCATTGAAGAAATTGCCTATGAAATGGCCTATATCAGCAAAAAGCAACTTGTTAAACTGGCGCAGCCATTAAAGAAAAATCAATATGGTCAATATTTGTTACGCAGGGCAGAAGAAGATATTATCGGATGAATTTTACTAAAACTAATATACCAGAAGTTGTTCTCATTGAACCAAAAGTCTTCGGCGATGAGCGCGGCTATTTTGTAGAAACTTTTCGAGGTGATTTATTTGAACAGGAAACCGGTGTAAAAACCAGATTTGTTCAGGATAATGAATCTCGTTCCAGTTATGGGGTGCTTCGAGGTTTACATTATCAATTACCTCCTCATGCACAAAGTAAATTAGTCAGAGTAATTGAAGGCAAGGTACTTGATATCGCCGTTGATATCCGCAAAGGTTCACCCACGTTTGGAGAGCACGTCACAGCAGAGCTGTTAGCAGAAAACAAACATCAGCTGTTTATTCCCCGGGGTTTTGCTCACGGCTTTGTTGTTCTTTCGGAAACGGCTTTATTTGCTTATAAAGTCGACAATTATTATTCGCCAGAATGTGATCGAGGCATCCAGTTTGATGATCCACAATTGAATATCGACTGGGTAGTTGAACATTCAAAGTTACAGCTTTCAGAAAAAGACAAAAAACAGCCTTTGTTAAAAGATACAACGGATCTTTTTGACTACCAAATAAATTGTTATGAATAAGATATATACCCATGACCTATGAAAATGCTTGATTTTCATAGAGAAGAAGATCAAAATTATCCAATGACGCAAATTACTCTCACAGCCCAT
>JAIVER010000264.1 GCA_023864145.1 Thiohalomonas sp.
TGAGAAATAATCATTTTTTTCACAATGCTAAAGAGTTTCGACAGAAAATTAATGAGTTTTTTGATGAAATTTTACCGAACATTGGAAAATCCTTAGATTCTCGAATTAATGATAATTTCCAAGTGTTCGATCCTGCATTTTCAAGTTGATTGAGTATACACGGAGCATCAGAACCGGTCATTTATTATTGGGTGATTTTATGTCAATATGAGCCCAATAATAAATGACCGGTTCTGATGCGAATAGTCAATGAATAATGCTCACGTGTTAGAACACTTATTTAGAACTCTCGCCTGATAAAAGCAACAACTAAAGCAAAGGAAAATTTGTGTTTGAATTAATATTAGCCGGTGGCTGGATTATGGCCCCAATTATTATCTGTTCCATTCTGGCTTTGAGCATTGTGGTAGAACGTTTCTGGACTTTGCGAGAAAAAAAAATAGCACCTCCTAATTTAATTGATCAAATTATTAAGCTTTATCAGAAAAATCGTATTACTAATGAAGCAATCTCTAAACTTCACAATAACTCTCCCTTAGGGCGTATTTTAGCGTCAGGTTTGCGTAATATGAATGCCGAACGTGAACTGATGAAAGAAAGTATTGAGGAAGAAGGGCGCCAGGTTGTTCTTGATCTGGAACGTTTTCTTAATACTTTGGGCACTATTGCTGCAATTACACCTCTTTTAGGCCTGTTAGGTACAGTTATCGGCATGATTAAAGTCTTTGCTGTTATTACCAGTGTGGGTGTGGGTGATCCAGCAGTATTAGCTGATGGTATTTCACAAGCTCTATTAACGACTGCTGGCGGTTTATCTGTGGCTATTCCCAGTCTGATGTTTTATCGTTATTTTCGTGGCCGGGTTGATGAATTATTACTTAAAATGGAAGCCCAGGCCGTCTACTTAGTTGAAGTTGTTCATGGTGATCGCCCCGGGATAAAAAACTAATATGAATTTTCGTCATAGAAAGGCAGAAGAACTTGATGTCAATATAACACCACTTATTGATGTGGTTTTTTTGCTGTTAATTTTCTTTATGGTTTCTACCACATTTGATCGCCAGTCTGAGTTGAATATAGAGCTGCCTGAAGCCAGTGGTGAGGTCACTGAATCTGAAAAAGTAGAAATTGAAATCTTTATTGGACCAATAGGCAAGTTTATTATTAATGGCAATGAAGTGATTAATACGCAAATAGACACACTACTTAGAGCCATGCGTGAAGCTGCGGGTGATGATAGTGATCCCAGGATTATTATTTCAGCAGATAAAAATGCCACTCATCAGGCTGTTATGATGGCAATGGATGCTGCGCGTCAATTGGGATTTGTGCATATAACCTTCTCCGCGGTTAAGCCAGAGTAAGCGCTCTGTTTTTTAGCAGCTTATACTGGCCCAAACTCTCTCAATGAAATCAATTACTCATTACTGGCAAAGCATTAACTTTGTCAGTATGATGCTTGCTCCCATCAGCTTTCTATTTTGTTTTTTAGTCTTTATCAGACGTCTTTGTTATCGTTTAGGCATACTTAAATCAGTTTCAGAAAAATTACCTGTCATAGTGGTTGGTAATATCTATATTGGTGGTAGTGGTAAAACTCCATTTGTTATCTGGCTGGTTGAACAGTTAAAAGATGCAGGTTATAAGCCTGCTGTGGTCAGTAGGGGCTATGGTGCGCTGAATGAAAAAGAGGCTGACTTACCATGGCCTCGTCTGGTTAATTTACAGCAAGATATCCGCTTGTTCGGCGATGAACCCTTTATCATCCATCAATCAACACAATGTCCGGTTGTTGTTGATCCCGATAGAAAACGTGCTGTTAAAAAAATTTCACGCTCTACTGATTGTGATGTCATTATTAGTGATGACGGTCTGCAACACTATGCTATGTCACGCTTTATCGAAATTAATATTACTGATGCCAGGCGGCTTTATGGTAACGGACTGTGTTTGCCTGCCGGGCCATTGAGAGAGGGAGTTGGGCGACTTAATTCAGTGGACTATATTATTTACAATATCTCCCGGGGCTTTGCGCATAAAACAGTGCCGCAAGAAACAATACAATACCCTGAAAAAACATTTTTTATGGAATATGAATTATTATTAATGAAATCTTTATCAGAGCAAACAGAGCAATCAATGACACTGAAAGATTTTAAAGGTAAAATTGTACATGCTGTGGCTGGTATCGGTGATTCGGAGCAATTTTTCACATTATTAAAGAATTACGGGTTGATCGTAATAGAGCATCCCTTTAACGATCATTATCAATATAAAAAGAGTGATCTCGTATTTGATGAACTTCATCCTCTTATTATGACAGAAAAGGATGCAGTTAAATGCCGGCGTTTTTCATTATCAGATTCATGGTATCTGCCTATTAAGGCTAAAATTGATCATAATCTATTAATAGAAATTATAAATCAGCTGCTAAAAACATATTAAACATGAGGTATAAAAGTGGATAAAAAATTACTCGATATTCTGGCCTGTCCAGTCTGTAAGGGCGAATTAAATTACGATAAAGAAAATAATGAGCTTATCTGTGACAAAGATAAACTGGCTTTTCCAATTCGTGATGACATTCCTGTTATGCTCGAATCAGAAGCCCGTACTTTGGAAACAAAATAAAAACAGGCCAATAGTCCTGTTCAAACTGGACAGGGAAATAAAAACTATCCTGTCCTTTCCCTGATAAATTTCAACTTTAGCTCATTCAGCTGCTCAGGAAATTCAAGGCTCAAACGATCTTGAGCTCATATACCCATGACCTATGAAAATGCTTGATTTTCATAGGTCATGGGTATAAGGCTGACACAGAAAAACAAGCTGAGTTCATCCGAGCCTACGAGCAGTTAAAAAAGAAAATAGCGGTTGATGAGTCGATTTATTTTATAGACGCGGTTCACCCCACACAAGCGACAAAAATCACTTCTGGCTG
>JAIVER010000265.1 GCA_023864145.1 Thiohalomonas sp.
TTGAATCACAAGTGTTTATTGAATCACAAGTGTTTATTCAGGCTGGTTCGGTTTAGTAGACTTTGGTTTAAAAGACTATGCTTACTAGACTAAGTTAAATGTGACGAGTTAAGTCCAGACGAGCCAGACAAAATACTTATATTGAATAAACCAAATAAATATACAGGCGCTGTAAAAATGAAGACATATAGTGCGAAACCAGGAACTGTCGAACGTGACTGGTATATCGTTGATGCTGAAAACAAAACCCTGGGCCGTCTGTCAACAGAAATTGCCAGACGTCTTCGTGGTAAACATAAACCAGAATACACACCTCACGTAGACACAGGTGATTACATCGTTGTAATCAATGCTGAAAAAGTCTATGTCAGTGGTAACAAAAGAACTGATAAAATGTATCAGCACCATACCGGTTATATAGGTAATCTAAAAAGCATCAGTTTTGACAAGTTGATCGAAAAAGCACCTGAGCGTGTTATTGAGACAGCAGTTAAAGGTATGTTACCCAAAAATCCTTTAGGTCGTGCCATGTTCAAAAAAATGAAAGTCTATGCAGGTAGTGAGCACCCTCATACTGCACAACAACCCAAGACTCTCGAAATATAAACGGCGCTACTTAATTTAAGCAAAAAACCTAAGCTAAAAACAGGATAAATTATGACTACACAATATTATGCAACAGGTCGCCGTAAAAGCTCATCTGCACGCGTTTATTTACGTCCAGGAAAAGGTGACATCATTATCAATAACCGTCCAATCGACGTGTTCTTCGGTCGTGAAACATCAAGAATGGTTGTTCGTCAGCCTTTAGAACTAACTGAAATGTTAGAAAAGTTTGATGTGATGGTTAATGTCAACGGCGGTGGTATCACAGGTCAGGCTGGTGCAATTCGTCACGGTATTACTCGTGCTCTTATCGAATATGATGAAGCATTACGTAGTCAGCTGCGTAAAGCAGGATTCGTAACACGTGATGCACGTCAGGTCGAACGTAAGAAAATTGGTCTGCATAAAGCACGTAAGCGTCCTCAATACTCAAAACGTTAAGAGTATTCAAAAAAGCCCTGCTGAGCAATCGCCAGGGCTTTTTTTGTTTTAATCTATAGAATAACCCCTTCTTGTTAAGAACTAAGATACGGTGTGCCTGTTATTATAGAAATGCAAACAAGTTGCATTAACAATTCATATAAAATAATCACTTTGTTGCAAAAAAACAACTCAAAAAAAAGAAAATAATTTAATTTAAATTCTAACAAAGATTCTCTATGTGATTGAAAAATACTTTCTAAGTTAGAATTTACTAAAAAGTTGTAATAAAACAACAGATTTTTTGCATAAAATAGAAGATATGTCGTTTTTTTGGAAAATAAGTGTTGCATTTGAGATAAAAAGAGACTAAATTAATACCTGTCAGTGAAACATTGCTTCAAAAGATGTGCAAAGTAAGTAGTTCACAGTTTTTGAAGCAAAAAAACTAAGGTTAAAATCTTAACTTTAATAATACTAAGGAAATAAAATGAAAAAATTAATTGTTGCTGCTGTAGCTGCTGCTGTTGTCGCTCCTGTTAGCGTTATGGCTTCTGCTCCAGTTCTGTATGGTAAATTACAGATGTCTGTTAACCTTCTGGACAATAATGCTTCTGCTGGTCCTGATTACTCAGAAACCAGCTTAAACTCTAACCACTCACTTATGGGTTTTAAAGGTTCTGAAGATTTAGGTAACGGCATGAAAATCGGTTACCTGATCGAATGGTCTCTTGATATGGATGGTGATAACAGTACTTCTGGTGCTGGTGACCTTAATGAACGTAATCGTGCTGTTACTCTGTCTGGTGAGTGGGGTACTATCCTAGTTGGTAAATGGGATACTCCACTTAAAACTGTTGGTCGTAAAGTTGAGTTATTCGCAGAGCGTTTAGGTGATCAGCGTAATATGAATTCTGGAGTTGCTTTAGATGCTCGTGCTGATAATGTTATTGCTTATGTGACTCCAAATATGAATGGTCTTAGTGCCACTGTTGCTTACGTTACTGATGCATCAGATGTAGTTGAAACAGGTCTGTTTACATCTACTGCTGGTACAGATGGTGCGGATAATTCTGATAACTCAGCAATTTCCGCAAATGTTATATACAATAATGGTCCTATATTAGTTGCTGCAGCATATGAACAATTTTCAGATGGAAACTTTCTTACAGCTGCTAATACTACTCCAGAAGATCAAACAACTTGGCGTTTAGCTGGTTCTTATTCTTTTGGTGACTTTAAAGTATTAGGTACTTACACTGATATCTCTGATGGTGCTGGTATTGTTGATAATGATTTTGATATCTGGACTATTGGTGGCTCTTATGCAATGGGTAACAACACTATTAAAGTTCAATATGGCACACGTGATAGATCGGATGTATATGTTGATACTGGTGCGGATCAGTGGGCGATTGGTCTTGATCACACTATGTCCAACCGTACTACAGTATACGTAGAATATGCAACTCTTGACAATGAAGGCTTATCTAGTTCAAGATCATGGGCTACGATGGGTAACAATGCGTTAGGTGATGCTGGTGAAGACACAGATGGTTTCGGTGTTGGTATTATCCACAAGTTCTAAATCTTATTTCGATAAGAACTCTGTTTAGTTTTTATAAGCGAGTCTTTTAGAAACTAAGCACAAAATTTAGAATAAAAAAAGGGCAGTCAATTATTTGACCGCCCTTTTTTGTTTTTCTATTAAACGCTTTTTATCTATCAATTATCAATGGGGTCAGATTCATTGATTTGATTTTATCCCTCATCTCAATTACTCTTATCTATACCCATGACCTATGAAAATGCTTGATTTTTATAGAGAAGAAGATCAAAATTATCCAATGACGCAAATTACTCTCACAGCCCATGAAAAATCAGCTCTAGAAATGCAACATAAGCATTCTAG
>JAIVER010000266.1 GCA_023864145.1 Thiohalomonas sp.
ACCGAGCATTGGAAAATCATTAGATTCTCGAATTAATGATAATTTCCAAGTGTTCGATCCTGCATTTTCAAGTTGATTGGGTATATACAAAGAACAAAATAAAAGAGAACTCTATGAATATTTGTAGTGTAATTGTTAATGCAAAACCTGAGAACGCACCTAAAATTAGTGCTTTATTAGCAGAAATGGAAGGTGTTGATGTTTTTGGTGGACTAGAAGAAGGAAAGATTATCAGCACTTTAGAAGACAGTGGTGAGAAAGCTTTAGCTGAGAAGATGGCAGCTTTAAATGACATCAAGGGAGTTATTGATGTAGCGATGATTTATCATCAAGAAGCAAATGAGACAGAGATGGAAGAGGAGCTCGTATAGTGAGTATAACAAGGCGTGATTTTATAAAAAACAACGCAGCCGTTGCAGCCGCAACTGTAGCAGGTGTAACCTTACCCGTTAGCGTAACCAACGCAGCAGAGTCTGCTGATGATGGTATTCGCTGGGATAAGGCCCCTTGCCGTTTTTGTGGTACAGGTTGTAGTGTTCTGATTGGTACTAAGGGTGGCAAAATGGTTGCCAACCAGGGCGATCCGGATGCACCAGTAAACAAAGGACTTAACTGTATTAAAGGTTATTTCCTGACCAAGATTATGTATGGCAAAGATCGTTTAATCAAACCATTACTTCGTAAGAAGGGTGGTAAGTATGATAAAAACGGTGATTTTACTGAAGTATCATGGGATGAAGCGTTTGATACCATGGCAGGCAAATGGAAAGCAGCCCTTAAAGATAAGGGGCCTACTTCTGTTGGTATGTTTGGTTCAGGTCAGTGGACAGTTTGGGAAGGCTATGCCGCTTCCAAAATGATCAAAGGCGGTTTCCGTTCCAATAACCTTGATCCTAATGCGCGTCACTGTATGGCTTCTGCCGTAGGTGCCTTCATGCGTGGTTTTGGTATTGATGGACCAATGGGTTGTTATGATGACCTGGAACATGCTGATGCATTTGTTCTTTGGGGTTCTAACATGGCAGAGATGCACCCTATCTTATGGTCACGTATCACTGATACTAGTCTGACCAAAAAAGACAGTGAAGTACACGTATTATCAACCTTTACACATCGTTCATTCGAACTTGCTGATAATGGTATGATTTTCAAACCACAAACTGACTTAGCGATTCTTAACTATATAGCCAACTATATTATTGAGAATGATGCGATGGATAAAGACTTTCTCAAAGAACATGTCGCATTCCATCAGGCAACAACAGATATTGGTTATGGTTTACGTCCAGAACATGCGCTTGAGAAAAAAGCCAAAAATAATGGCAAGACCAAGGGTGCACATCCAAAAATCAGTTTTGAAGAGTATGCTAAGTCGGTTAAGCCTTATACTCTGGAATACACCAGTAAAATGTCTGGTGTCCCTAAGAAGAACTTGCTGAAACTGGCTAAATTGTATGCCGATCCTAAGAAGAAGATCACTTCTCTATGGACTATGGGCTTTAACCAGCACACTCGTGGTGTTTGGGTGAATGGTCTTTGCTATAACGTTCATTTATTAACCGGTAAGATCTCTAAGCCAGGTAGTGGTCCATTCTCTCTAACTGGACAGCCTTCTGCCTGTGGTACTGCTCGTGAAGTGGGTACTTTTGCACATCGCTTACCTGCTGATTTGGTGGTTAAGAAAGAAGCACATCGTGATACTGCAGAGAAAATCTGGAAATTACCTAAGGGTACTATTAATCCTAAGCCGGGTTACCATGCTGTATTACAAAACCGTATGCTTAAAGATGGTAAGTTGAATGCTTATTGGGTTCAGTGTAGCAATAATGCTCAGGCAGCAGCGAACTTCAATGAAGAGACATGGCCGGGTTATCGTAACCCAGCGAACTTCATTACCGTTTCTGATCCTTACCCAACGGTTACAGCAATGGCTTCTGATCTTATCTTACCAACCGCAATGTGGGTTGAGAAAGAAGGTGCTTATGGTAATGCCGAGCGTCGTACACAGTTCTGGCGTGAGCAGGTTTCTGCACCGGGCGAATCTAAATCAGATTTGTGGCAGGTAATGGAATTTACCAAGCGTTTCAAAATGACTGAAGTCTGGCCAGAAGATCTCTTGGCTAAAATGCCTGAATACAAAGACAAGACTATGTATGAAGTATTGTTCGAGAATGGTCAGGTTAATAAATTCCCAAGTCAACAAGTCACTGATAGCGATGGTAATAAATACAATAACCATGAAATGGAGCATTTTGGCTATTATGTGCAAAAAGGTCTGTTTGAAGAATATGCTGAATTTGGTCGTGGACATGCGCACGATTTAGCTGACTTTGATGTCTATCATAAAACACGTGGTTTACGTTGGCCTGTTGTGGATGGTAAAGAAACATTATGGCGTTTCCGTGAAGGTTATGATCCTTATGTTGCCAAGTACAATGCTGATGGTAAAAAAGGTGATGCTTATTTCTATGGTAACCATAAAAAAAATGGCGGTAGAGCGAAAATTATTTCTGCACCTTATGAAGAGCCAGCAGAAAGTCCGGATAAAGAGCATGATCTATGGTTATGTACTGGTCGTGTCCTTGAACACTGGCATTCTGGTTCTATGACTCGTCGTGTACCTGAGCTTTATCGTGCGGTACCTGATGCCGTTATCTATATGCACAAAAAAGATGCCAAGAAGCGCAAGTTGCGTAATGGTTCTATAGCGAAACTGATGACTATTCGTGGTGAGATTGAAGCACGAGTTGAAACTAAAGGACGTAACAAGCCGCCACAAGGTTTGGTATTTGTTCCCTGGTTTGATGCTGGTCGTCTGATCAATAAAGCAACATTAGATGCTAGTGATCCGCTTTCTAAACAAACCGATTACAAAAAATGTGCTTGTAAGGTTGTGAAAGCTTAATTATTTAAAGGATTGGAGATTTAATATA
>JAIVER010000267.1 GCA_023864145.1 Thiohalomonas sp.
GATATATTGAAGCAATTTGAAGTATTTGTATAAACAGACCTCAAATCAGCTTGTTACAAATAATTTGTTAAAGAACATTTGAAAAAAACAGGTCACTCAAGGGTGAGCTGTCGCTCTAAACTTTAGTTAATGTAAAATAAGCATTTTAAAAATAGAGATATTGTTTATGAGTCAATTAAAAGCGTTAATATTTGATGTGGACGGTACACTGGCTGATACCGAGCGGGACGGGCATCTTGTGGCCTTCAATATGGCCTTTGAAGAAGCTGGACGGGACTGGCATTGGAGTCTTGAATTATATGGTCAATTGTTAGCAGTGACCGGTGGTAAAGAGCGTATTCGTTATTATTTAAATGATTTTTATTCTGATGAACGAGGTGAGGATTTTTCTTCGCCTGTGATGACAGATGCGGCTTTTGATGATTTTGTTGCAGGTTTGCATGCAGCTAAAACACGTTTTTATATGCAATTAATGGCTGACGGTGCAGTACCGCTTCGTCCTGGTGTCGTTCGTTTTTTTAAAGAAGCACGTGATGCTGGCCTGAGAATGGCTATTGCTACTACAACTACCCCCGCTAATGTGACATCATTATTGACTCATACCTTAGGTGCGGAGTCTATCGACTGGTTTGAAGTCATTGCGGCTGGAGATATTGTGCCTGCTAAAAAACCAGCACCGGATATTTATGACTATGTGCTGGAAAAAATGAATCTCAAAGCGGATCAATGTCTGGCTTTTGAAGATTCTCATAATGGCTTATTGTCTTCTTGCGGCGCTGATTTAAAAACCATAGTGACCATTAATGACTATACCAGCGATCATGATTTTAGCGATGCGATTTTAGTATTAAGTGATTTAGGTGAACCCAATCAGCCAATGACCGTATTGCAGGGCACTTGTGATGAAGCATATTTTAATTTAGCCACTGCACAAAAAATTCATCAGGCATGAGTGACTTCACCTCTAACTCTGTTTCTGACAGTTTAAGGAAGCGGCAATCTTTTATACCTTTGGCGCAGCGCATGGAAAGTATTGAACCATTCCATGTGATGTCTTTGCTTGGTAAGGCTAAAGCTCTGGAACAGCAGGGTAGAGATGTGATTCATCTGGAAGTGGGTGAGCCGGATTTTAATACTCCCCAACCGATAATTGCTGCAGGGATTGACGCCTTACGCCAGGGAGATGTCCATTATACGTCAAGTCTGGGTTTAATAGCGTTAAGACAGTTCATAGCTGAGTTTTATATGACCCGCTATAAGCGTGATATTTCAGCATCAAAAGTGCTGGTTACCCCAGGTGCTTCCGGAGCATTGTTATTGATCATGGGAGCACTCATTGGGCGTGGTGATGCTGTGATGCTGGCAGATCCGGGTTATCCTTGCAATCAGAACTTCGTGCGTTTTGTCGATGGTGAAATTCAGGCCATTGCCGTTGATGATTCTACGTCTTATCAGTTGACGGCAGAATTGATTGAACAAAACTGGCAAAAAAACACCAAAGTCGTAATCATTGCATCGCCTGCCAATCCCACAGGTACGATACTTCCAGCCCAAGAAATGCAAAAAATAATCCACCTGCTTAAAGATAAAAATGCCTATTTAATTGTGGATGAAATCTACCAGAATCTGGTTTATGACATAGAACCATCCTGTGCATTAACGGGTGTTGATGAACTGGATGAACACATTATTATCGTTAATAGCTTTTCAAAATATTTTCAAATGACGGGTTGGCGTCTGGGTTGGTGTGTTGTGCCTGAGCATTTATTGCAGGCCTGTGATCATTTATCTCAAAATTTGTTTTTGGCTGCACCTACTACTGCTCAGAAGGCTGCAATGGCTGCTTTTTTGCCTGAAACTATTGCCATTTTAGAGCAGCGACGACAAATTTTTCAACAACGGCGTGACTACCTATATCCTCAGTTGCTGGAATTGGGTTTTAAAATACCAGTCAACCCTCAGGGTGCTTTTTACCTCTATTGTGATTGTAGTGCTCATACGAATGACAGCGTGACTTTTGCTCATGAGCTTTTAGAAGCAACTGGTGTGGCAATCACTCCAGGGATTGATTTTGGCAGTAACCAACCCGAACGCTATGTTCGTTTTGCATATACCAGAGATATCAACTATCTGGAGCAGGCTGTGCAGCGCTTAAAAGGTTTTTTAGAACAAAGTTAGACAAATAAAAAAATGTTAGACAAATAAAAAAATGAAATATGCTGAACCCTTGATAAAAGCACGTTTAATCAAACGTTATAAACGCTTTTTGGCCGATGTTGAGTTGTTTGAACTTGATGTAGAAACACAGCAGCCTAAACAAATGACCATTCATACTGCTAACACCGGCTCCATGAAGGGTGTGCGCTTCCCGGCAGCATCGTTTGGATGAGTAATCGTCATAATCCCAGGCGTAAATATATTTATAGCTGGGAGTTATCAACTGTGCAGGATGCCAGCTCTAAAGAAGGTTCTTTAATCGGTATTAATACTCTGTTGGCTAACAAATTAGTTAAAGAAGCGATTGAAAAAGGCTATCTTTCTGAACTTGCGGATGTGAAAAAAATTGACACAGAAGTATCCTATGGAGCAGAGAAAAGTCGTATTGATTTGTTAGTCACTCAAAGCAATGGGCAACAATGCTACATTGAGGTGAAAAACGTCACCGCCAGTTTTGAACCGGGTGTTGCCGCTTTTCCTGATGCAGTGACTGCTCGCGGTACCAGGCATTTGCGTGAATTAGAGTTAATGGTACAGCAGAGACATCGCGGCATTATTCTCTTTTGTGTTCAGCGTGAAGATATTAAGCAGGTTCGAGCCGCGGCGGAGATTGACCCTCTATACCCAATCAACTTGAAAATGCAGGATCGAAGACTTGGAAATTATCATTAATTCGAGAATCTAAGGATTTTCCAATGCTCGGTAAAATT
>JAIVER010000268.1 GCA_023864145.1 Thiohalomonas sp.
TCATGGGCTGTGAGAGTAATTTGCGTCATTGGATAATTTTGATCTTCTTCTCTATGAAAATAAAGCATTTTCATAGGTCATGGGTATATACTAGAGCGTAACTCAGCTCTTAATTTTTGCTTGAAAAACTGCATTAATGGTATGATATAGGGCAAGTCATTCTTGAAATTACAGGTGTATACTACAACACTTATACTGTAATTTAACACCTGTACCGTTAACCTCAAGATATTATTTATGAAAAAAATACAACACCTGTTTTTATGTGCTGCGGTGCTGATATTGACTATTGCAACAAATAATATATTGGCTGATGATATTCGAGTGGCGGTGGCGAGTAATTTTAGTGATACCATTAAACTGATCATTGAACGCTTTGAAGATAAAACCGGGCATAAAGTGATTTTGAGCGTGGGCTCTACAGGTAAGCATTATGCTCAGATCATAAATGGCGCACCGTTTGAATTATTTTTTGCTGCAGATATGAGACGACCTGAATTACTGGATAAAGAAGGCTTAATTATCTCCGGCAGTCGTTTTACTTATGCAATAGGCAAGGTGGTATTGTGGAGTCCCGAGGTGAATTTTGTCGATGCTTCCGGTGATGTGTTGAAACAGGGTAAGTTCCGTTTTCTGGCTCTGGCAAATCCTAAACTCGCACCTTATGGTAAAGGGGCACAGCAGGCACTGCAGCAGCGTGGTGACTGGCATGGCTTACGAAAACGTATGGTGCGTGGTGAAAATATTGGTCAGGCTTATCAATTTGTTAAGAGCGGTAATGCCCAGTTAGGCTTTGTTGCTTTATCCCATATTAAGCGACCCGATAAACCCATTGAAGGTTCATTCTGGTTAGTGCCTGAATCACTCTATGATCCTATCGAACAACAGGCTGTATTATTAAAAGATAATGATACAGCCCGTGACTTTCTGGATTTTGTAAAAAATGATGAAACTCAAACGATTATTAAAGGCTTTGGTTATGGAGTGCCGTAATGTTTACTGAGCATGACCTGGCGGCACTGTGGATTACCCTGAAACTGGCAGTGATAACGACATTGATTCTACTCTTGATTGGTACGCCGCTGGCCTGGTGGTTAGCCCGTAGTCGCTGGCGCTATAAATTCGTACTTGAAGCCGTGGTGGCACTGCCTTTGGTTCTGCCGCCGACAGTACTTGGCTTTTATCTGCTGATTGCGCTTGGGCCGCACGGGCCTATTGGTGGTCTTATGGAATCACTGGGCGGCAGTCCGTTAGCATTTACCTTCACCGGACTGGTCATTGGCTCGGTGTTTTACTCCATCCCTTTTGTTGTGCAGCCCTTACAGGGAGCCTTTACCCCCATTGGGGAAAGACCGTTAGAAGTGGCGGCTACCCTGGGTGCTTCGCCTATCGATCGCTTTTTTAGTGTTGCAGTTCCCCTTGCCCGCCCCGGTTTTTTAACTGCTACAGTGCTTGGTTTTGCCCATACTCTGGGAGAGTTTGGTGTAGTATTGATGATTGGTGGTAATATCCCGGGTGTCACTCAGGTGGTTTCTATTGCCATTTATGATCATGTAGAAGCCCTTGAATATACTCAGGCTCACTGGATTTCAGGTACCTTACTGTTATTGTCTTTTCTGCTGTTGATGAGTGTTTATGCACTTAATCGTCGTTTTTCAGTGGTGAAGCCATGAGTATTGAAGCAAGGTTTTATATTGAGCGGGGTAATTTTTCTCTGGATGTTGATCTGACGATACCGGAGCGGGGTGTGACTGCCCTGTTTGGTCCGTCAGGCTGTGGCAAAACCACCTTGCTGCGTGCTATTGCCGGCCTGGAAGCCAGTCAAAAAGGCTATCTGAAAGTGGGTGATGAAATATGGCAGGATGAGCAGAAAAATTTGCCGGCGCATCAGCGTCCGATTGGCTATGTTTTTCAGGAGCCTAGTCTGTTTGCGCATTTGAATGTACAGAGAAATCTTGAATACGGCCTGAAGCGGCTCAGAGGGGTAACACCGAAGGTCTCTTTAGAGCATGCAGTAGAATTGGTGGGAGTTGCTCATTTACTGGATCGTAAGCCGCATCAACTCTCTGGCGGCGAACAGCAGCGTGTTGCGATTGCTCGTGCGCTGGCAGTTAGTCCAGCGATGCTGCTGATGGATGAACCGCTGGCGGCTCTGGACTTGATCCGCAAGCAGGAAATTTTGCCCTACCTTGAATCCCTGCATCGAGAGCTGGATATTCCGGTGCTCTATGTCAGTCATTCACGCGAAGAGGTGGCGCGCCTCGCCGATCATCTGGTGTTACTCGAAGCTGGCCGTGTCCAGGCCGCAGGCACAGTGAGTGAGTTATTCTCCAGACTCGATCTGGCACTGGCGCATGGCCCGGATACAGAGAGTGTGATTAAAGCTGTTGTAAGCGGATACGATGATGAGTTTGAGCTAAGCTATCTTGATTTCTCGGGTGGTCGTTTTAGCGTTCCTGGAAAGCGCTTGCCATTAGGCACTGCTGCCCGACTGCAGGTTTTAGCTCGTGATGTCAGCCTCACACTGGAGCAGCAATCCAAAACCAGCATATTAAATATATTTCCAGCAAGAGTGGATGAAATGACCAATGAAGGCACTGCCCAGATCACGGTGAAGATAAAGATAGGCTCGGTACCTGTGCTGGTTAGAATTACCCGAAAATCAGCTACGGAACTTGGCTTACAACCCGGACAAGCAGTCTATGCTCAGGTTAAAAGTGTTGCTCTTTTAAGCTGAGTCCTATAGTTAATATAGGAAATGCTTCAATCAATGGGAGATGGATGTGATAACAATATACCCAATCAACTTGAAAATGCAGGATCGAACACTTGGAAAATCATTAGATTCTCGAATTAATGATAATTTCCAAGTGTTCGATCCTGCATTTTCAAGTTGATTGGGTATAGTAAACTTTCTGCA
>JAIVER010000269.1 GCA_023864145.1 Thiohalomonas sp.
AATGAATGAAAAGGTGAGAAATAATCATTTTTTTCACAATGCTAAAGAGTTTCGACAGAAAATTAATGAGTTTTTTGATGAAATGTTACCGGGCATTGGAAAATCATTAGATTCTCGAATTAATGATAATTTCCAAGTGTTCGATCCTGCATTTTCAAGTTGATTGGGTATATTTACAGGTATTTTATATGTTATTTGAGAGAGGGCTATGATTTTGTGAACTAGTTCTGGAATTGATACTTTTTAGAATTGGCGATGGGCGAGGGATTTGAACCCCCGAAGGATTTAACTCCTTGCTGGTTTTCAAGACCAGTGCATTCAGCCGCTCTGCCAGCCCACCGTCTAAAAAGTGAGGCGATTATAAACAACCTTTTCAGCTAATGCTAGTGCTAAGGTAAAATAAATTGAATTTTCCTTGATTTTTCATGTCATAGATTGCATATTACGATATATAATATTACTTTTTTACAATAAGATAAGAAGCCTGGAGGCTAATAAGCAATGAATCGACCTGTAGAACTTACACAAACGCAAACACCTGTTCTAGAAACCAACAAAGTTCTTAAAAACACGTATGCATTACTTTCTGTTACCCTGCTTTTTAGTGCGTTAACTGCTTTTATCTCAATGCAGATGGAGATGCCGGGCTATATGCCGCTTGTGGCTACTTTCGGAGCAATTGGTTTGATTTGGTTTCTATTACCTCGTACAGCTAACAGTGCCGCTGGTATTGGTGTGGTTTTTGGGATAACCGGTTTACTCGGTCTGGGCTTAGGTCCTATGCTGAATAACTATTTGCAAATGTCTAATGGCAGTCAGTTAATTATGACGTCTCTTGGCGGTACTGGAGTGATTTTTTTAGCACTTTCCGGTTATGCATTAACAAGCCGTCGTGACTTTAGTTTTATGGGCGGCATGCTGATTGTTGGTATGGTATTAGTATTAATTACTGCTTTAGCTAATATTTTTATGGCAATCCCGGCATTATCACTGGCTCTTTCAGCTGCTATCATCCTAATCATGAGTGGTTTTATTTTATATGATACCAGTCGCATCATTAATGGAGGCGAAAGAAATTACATCATAGCAACAGTTGGCTTGTATTTAAGTTTATATAATATTTTTGTTAACCTGCTGATGTTACTAGGTGTTCTAAGTGACGATTAAGCACTATTTGTAAAACAAAAGTGTAACAAAAGCCAACATCTGAATGACAGAAAGTAAACCCTTACATTCTGTCATTCAATTGTTTTAGTCTTTCATAGACATCCTCTTCTTTAAAAACCTCATTAGTATACAAACCCAACTCTCAAAGCAGATAATCTCAAAATATTAATTAAAGGTAATTAAATTATGGATTGGATGAAAATTTTCTCAGCATTACTCATTGTTTTAATGTTAGTTTATTTATTGCCAAGAGCTAAAGATATGATTAAAAACAGTCCTAAAGGATCAAATAATGATTGGCTTGCTGTATTAATCCCATTGATATTGGTTATAGGTTTTGTCTTTTTACTCATTAAATCCGTCTAACGGAATGTCCAGATATCCAAAACCTAAAACTGAAACTGAATTAAAATCCCGGGTGATTCAACTATCAGGAAAAAGTCTATCTCAACTCGCTAATGAAATTCATTGGCCTGTACCAGAAAACTTAAAACACGATAAAGGCTGGATTGGCCAGCTCATCGAAGTTCATTTAGGTGCTTCTGCCGGTAATCTATCTGAACCCGATTTTCAAAATCTGGCTATCGAATTAAAAACAATCCCTCTAAATGCCAATCATAAGCCAAAAGAAACCACCTTTGTCTGTGCTGTCCCCCTGCTTAACCATATTGGTCTTTCATGGGAAGATTCTTGTGTTTTTCATAAATTATCACGAGTTCTCTGGCTGCCGATTGAATCTGCCCCCTCAATTCCAATCGCTGAACGTAAAGTAGGTCTGGGTTTTATCTGGTCACCTTCTGAGCAGGAAATTCAGGAGTTAAAGGATGACTGGGAAGAATTTATGGAGCTTATCAGTCTGGGGCAGGTTGAAACGATTACCGCTCATCTTGGTGAGCATTTACAAATCCGTCCAAAAGCCGCTAATGCTTCTGTCGTAACAACAGGTATTGGTCAGGATGGCCTAAGGAAAAAAACACTTCCACGTGGTTTTTATCTAAGAACATCATTTACAGATCACATTTTGCAATCTCAATTTAATTAACATCTGAATGTTTTTCCTGTTGAAAATCAGGCAGACTATCTTCAAAGCCAAATTCTAAGGCAATATCTGATATGTCAGCTAATCTTTGGGGATATAAAATCCCGTTAAGATGATCGATTTCATGTTAAATAATGCGCGCATGAAAACCATGTACCGTCTTTTCCACTGACTCCCCGGTAAGATTCAATGCCTGATATGTAAGGCTTACTGAGCGAGTAATGCGCCTCCTCATACCCGGTAAACTGAGACACCCCTCCCAGCATTCTTCCTTTTTCTCTGACAAGTGCACAATTTCAGGGTTAATTAACACATCCAGTTCAATTGCCTGAGCCTGTGGGTAACGAGTATTGTCAGCTACTTCAAGCACGATAATCCGCCGAGACAGTCCAATTTGTGGTGCGGCTAAGCCCACGCCCTGATAATGCCTCATGGTGTCTATCATATTTGAAATGTTTGTTGGTAATCCTTCACCTTGAAAATCAATGAGGGATTTTGCTTTCAATGTCAGGAAAGGATCACCCATTTTTACAACATTAATCAGATTCATAGAAAATATTTATGTCATAATGTTTATATTTACTCATCCTAGTATAGCTTTCCCTTGCCCTATTATGCATAATATACCCATGACCTATGAAAATGCTTGATTTTCATAGAGAAGAAGATCAAAATTATCTAATGACGCAAATTACTCTCACAGCCCATGAAAA
>JAIVER010000270.1 GCA_023864145.1 Thiohalomonas sp.
TTACCGAGCATTGGAAAATCATTAGATTCTCGAATTAATGATAATTTCCAAGTGTTCGATCCTGCATTTTCAAGTTGATTGGGTATACAGGGTTTGCTCATCATGTTTTCTAAAATAATCCATAGCGAGCTGTTCATTTGTATCAACACGATTTTGCTCATTATGTGGGTCATCACTGACATTATTAAAAGAAATAGCGCGTGTATCCCAATTCTTTTTAAACTCGGAGCTGATCAGCGGCATTGAGTGGGCGGGTAGAAAACCCACAGTTTTTTCTGTTAAAGGGATACCGCTGGACAAAAATTGTTTTTGATACACTTTAGGTATGGATATCATGATACCAAAAATAGATTCACTTTCTATTTGAGCATTTCTGTGCACTCCCTTTTCTATATCAACATAAGTATGGTAGCTGTATGTGATAATAAACAAAGTGGAAAAAAGAATAATAATGATACTTAATTTGGTACTTAGTTTCATTTTATAAGTGGGATATTACAGGTTAATATATTTTCCGCCACTGGCAACAATGATGGTTATCATGCCTAATATTAAGTTTGTGGTGACTAATAGACGTATTTTGTTCATAAGAGCACCGCCACTGGGATATTCTTTATTGGCAACTGCTGCCTTTAATTGTTGATAGGGGATAAAGAAAATATAGGCATAAATAGCGCTCATAATGAGTCCAGTAATATGCATTATTTCAATATAAAGTGCTTTTAATCCAAACAGGCCGCCAAACACATCAAAGATCATCCAATATCCGGAGGTAAGAATTGTAGCTACTGCAATCCATACCCAAAAGAAAAAACGTCCAAAAACAGCGACCCAAAGTGCTAAACGCAAGGGAGGCTCTAATTTTTCAACAGCAGAATGCCTTAATACCATATGGGCAAAAAACATACCTCCAACCCAGATAACAGCGGCGATTAAATGCAGTGTGAAAGCCAAAGAGTAGGTCATAAAAAATCCTGAATTTAAAAAAATAAATGAATATTGAGTTAATAATATAACACCCCTTATGAGTTGTTACATTTATTTTTGGGTCTTGTGAACTGCTGCTCTACTGTGAGTTTTATTTAGCCAATTAGTAATATAAAGCACTAACTCTTCATCCAATCCCCGATAAAAATGATCAGCACCGATGGTTTGTACTTGTCGAAATTGTTTGTTGGGTATTTTTCTGGCAGCTGTTTTACGTGCTTTAGCTGAGCGCATGACAGAATCAAGATCTTTGCTGCCATAGAGATCAAGCAAGGGTATTTTTATTTTTTCAATCATGACTGGACTATTAAGTGGTGCAGATGTACCTGAAGATGGAGTTCCGATTATTACTGCAGAGTTAATTACCAGTGTGCCTTTTGCTGTCACTTTATCAACCTTGCGCTGTAGATAATTTAAGCTCATTAGAGTACCGAAACTATGAGCAACGATGCTAATGTAGTCATAACCTTTCGCTCTGAGAAAATTAATGGCTGCATCGATCCTGGGCACGGAGGATTCAATCACCTGGGTGCGGCTTTGTAGATCTTCTTCCTGTTTATTATCAGAGGTGGGGAAAACTAATGGTAATTGAATTGACAGTGTTGCCCAGCCTTTATCAGGCAATTCAACCCGTAGCGGGTGAATAATATCATTCCAGTCAGGATGTGCTTCAGTACCATGCATCAGCACAATGGCAGCATTGGATTTTGTAGTGGTATGGGGTGTATAGATGCTGAAAAAGCTGTTGCTGTTTTCAGTAGCGCTTGAATCCGGTGTGCTTTTAGATGCTGAAAGAGGCAGGTCAACAGCGTCGCCAATGACAATATTATCTCGTAATTGTTCTGCCCAGCGCTGTTCACTGGCTGTATTCATTGCATATGCTTCAATAGAAATAAGGAACATAAGGCAGGAGAATAAACAATTAAGTTTATTTTGACCGGTAAAGAGGTGATTAAATGCTGAAATATTCATAGTTATCGTTTAAAATGTGTGTTTATATTTTTCGATGTAGAGTTTTTTACATACTAGTTTAATAATTTTATGGGGATTTGTCATGTCAAAATCTTTAATTGCACCATCTATTTTATCTGCTGATTTCGCTCGTCTTGGTGAAGAGTGTGTTAACGTTCTGGGCAGCGGTGCTGATCTCATTCACTTTGACGTAATGGACAACCACTATGTACCCGTTTTAACCATTGGGCCATTGATTTGTGAAGCACTAAGAAATCATGGTATTACACAGGAAATTGATGTTCATTTAATGGTCAAACCTGTTGATGTTATTATTTCTGAATTTGCTAAAGCCGGTGCAAGTTATATTACTTTCCACCCTGAAGCATCAGAGCATGTTGATCGTAGCTTATCATTAATTCGTGAATCAGGCTGTAAATCTGGTCTTGTTTTCAACCCTGCAACACCATTGTCAATTTTAAAGCATGTTATGGATAAAGTAGATGTGATCTTACTGATGTCTGTTAACCCCGGTTTTGGTGGTCAAAGCTTTATTCCTGAAACGCTGAATAAATTGCGTGAAGCACGTAAAATGATTGATGAAAGTGGTTATGACATTCGTTTAGAAATTGACGGAGGTGTTAAAATCAATAATATTGCAGAAATCGCTAAAGTGGGTGCAGATATGTTCGTTGCAGGCTCTGCAATTTTCAATACGGATGATTACAAAGTAACCATCGATAAAATGCGCTCTGAACTTGCTAAAGTTGGTAAGTAATACTATACCCATGATCTATGAAAATGCTTGATTTTCATAGAGAAGAAGATCAAAATTATCCAATGACGCAAATTACTCTCACAGCCCATGAAAAATCAGCTTTAGAAATGCAACATAAGTATTCTAGAAATGGAAAAGAACGAGATAGAATCAAAGCCATCCTACTTTGCTCTGAAGGCTGGAAGGTTCCCAT
>JAIVER010000271.1 GCA_023864145.1 Thiohalomonas sp.
CATGGGCTGTGAGAGTAATTTGCGTCATTGGATAATTTTGAGCTTCTTCTCTATGAAAATCAAGCATTTTCATAGGTCATGGGTATAAATGAAGCGTTGAAGTTGGGAATGCCACTTCAGGACCATGCTGGTCTATTATCTTTAAAATTTGCAATAAAACATCCTGTTTTATCTTATGATATTTCACCCAATTGGTTGTCTTGGTAAAAGTATAGATGAAAAAATCCAAAGATGAGAGTGCAAAGACATCAAAATTAACCATTAATGTTTGTCTGGTATCAATATCATTATGATTTTGCAGCATAGTGCGTACATCATTAATGATCTGTTCCAGTTTATCACTATCATCATAGCGTACTCCAATGGTTTCTTTAATCCGTCGGTTAGTCATACGCGAAGGATTTTCAACCGAGATAGTGGCAAATGTTGAATTAGGAATATAAAGAGGACGCTTATCAAACGTACGTATCATGGTTAAACGCCAGCCTATAATTTCTACCGTACCTTCAATATTTCTATCCGGTGAGCGAATCCAGTCACCTACGGCAAACGGCCGGTCAAGATATAACATCAGACCACCGAAAAAGTTTGACAGCAGATCTTTAGCCGCAAAGCCAATAGCCATACCGCCAATACCACCAAAGGCCAGCACACCAGTAACACTAATACCTAATTCCTGAAGCATAATCAATGCCCCAGTAATAAAAACAGAGACCTTAATCAGCTTGATTATCGCATGAACGGTACTGACATCATAAGTATCTTCTCTGGCACGACCTATTTTTATAATATTACGTTCAATACGAACAATCATGCGTAATACAAACCAGGTCAGGATAATAATACTGCCCACATGCCGGACCGGTTGAACAATAGAATCATAAACACTCACATCATTGGCATCTGCAATGACAGTAGCAGCAATAGAAATTCCCCATAGCCAGATAAAAGCAGATAGTGGTTTTGAAACGGATTCTATAAAAGCATCATCCCAGGGATTTTCTGTTTTTTCTAATTGGCGATGAACTTTCTTTAGTACGCGTTTTTTAATAAAATCAAGTACCAATGCGATAAGTAGAATTAAAAAAACTTCACTAACCCAAAAACCATCGCCACGTAAAAATTCAAGTTGTAATAACCATTGTTTTAATTCAAACTCAGCTGATTCCATACAATCCTCTTACTATTTGTTCATTAATTACTATAATTTGTCGGGTCTAATAAATCTAATGAAGGCTCATCAACATATTTTTCTAATTGTGATTTTGCTTGTTTCCAGCGTGGTTCGCTTACCAGTGCTTCCCGACTAATGGGGTGTTTACGGTGTAAATGAGCCAGACGCAAACTGGATGCTGGATTTTCATAAGCAGCCAGACTTTTAACCACATCCCAGGCTGCTGCACGATTATTACAGACAAGGATCATATCGCAACCAGCAGCCAATGATATTTTCGCACGTTGAATATAATCGCCTGCAATTACCGCCCCTTCCATACTGAGATCATCGCTGAAAATAGCGCCCTGAAAGTGCATTTTATCGCGTAAAATAGTTTTCATCCAGAAACTGGAAAAACCTGCCGGTAGTGGATCAATACGCGAATAGATAACATGAGCCATCATTAAGGCATTAAGACCCGCATCTATCATAAATTGAAAGGGTCTGAGATCATCCATTTCAATCTCGCGCAGATTACGCTCATCAATAGGCATAGCCAGATGTGAATCAGCAGCAATGGAACCATGTCCGGGAAAATGCTTGCCAGTTGCCTGCATTCCTGCTTCATCCATACCTGCAATAAAAGCCTGAGCTATTTTAGCAACAACAAATGGATCCTGATGAAAGGCTCTGTCGCCAATGACAGAGCTAATCCCTTTATCAATATCTAATACTGGTGCAAAACTAATATCAACACCAGTGGAACACACTTCACTGCCCATTAGCCAGCCACATTGCTGTGCCAGATGCAAAGCCATTTTTTGATCAGTATTATAAATTTCTCCAAAACGGCGCATAGCAGGCAGGATAGTAAAACCATCTTTAAAACGCTGCACCCGCCCGCCTTCCTGATCCACTGCAATTAACAATCTTGGCTTTTTAATCGCCTGAATAGCCTGCACCAGCTTTTCTAATTGTTCCAGAGAATGATAATTACGGCTAAATAAAATCACCCCGCCTATCAGGGGATCAGCCAGTAAAACCTTATCATCGGCGCTTAACTCCTGCCCTGCAATATCCACCATAACCGGACCAAGCGTCATATTGTTTCCTTAAATCGATTAAATTAGTTCTATCAGGCGAATGAATTCGCCTGAAGCTGTCAATTATTATTAACGAAGAAAAAAGCATCTCTATGTGCAATTTATTTATTACTTTTTACATCAAGTTTATCACGTACTGCATCACCCAGCATATTAACCGCCAGCACCACTAACATCAATGGAATACCCGCTACAAGTAGCATATGAGGTGCCATAAGAAGGTATTGCGTACCATCGCGAATCATACTGCCCCAGGATGCCTCCGGTGCCTGCACTCCCATCCGAGAAATGAAAGTCCCGCCTCTGCAATAAGAACACTGGCAATGCCAAAGGTAAATTCAATGCTCAGCGGAGCAACAATTAAAGGCAGGATATGGAATACTATAATGCGTCCATGAGAGGCACCCAGAGCCTGTGCAGATTGTAGATGTTCTCGCTGTTTGATCGTCATCACCTGAGCCCGTGAAAGCCGTGCATAAGCCACCCAGCTGACCACGCTCAGAGCAATGATCACATTGGTAATGCCCGGTCCCATTAGTCCTGATAAGGAGATAGCCAGTAATATACCCATGACCTATGAAAATGCTTGATTTTCATAGAGAAGAAGATCAAAATTATCCAATGACGCAAATTACTCTCACAGCCCAT
>JAIVER010000272.1 GCA_023864145.1 Thiohalomonas sp.
TTCAAGTTGATTGGGTATACATCCGACTTGTCGACTTTTTTGATGAGCTTAAAACAACTGCGACGCAGTTAAATTACAATGAGTGCTGGAGTCTTATTTTGGCAAAGGCAATGGAGAAATTTAAGGTTAATCTGGGCTCTGATAATTATGTGGGACTGCCAGCTCCTTCATAGAACATAATGAGTCAGACTTTTAGGTTGTTTATGCTAAATTTTGGTTGCTGGCAGGGTTAACTGATTTTTTTAGGTTTAATGATGTTTTTTCTAAATATCTTCAAATTTTGAATAATTGTGAACGGCTGCTTTCGAGAAATATGATAAGCAATCTTATTTGTCTCGAATAGCAAGTTAAGGTCAATAGCGCCATATTCTCAGATTAATTTAGGTTCTATTTTTGCTGGTAACAGATTAAATATGAGTCAGTATATTTAAATTAATCTGCTGCTGGAGTTGGAGCACATTTTATCATATCAGAGATCGTTTCAGCTTTTTCAATACAGGGTAAACTTGTTTCCATTATTTTTAGCACAATAGCCATTTCCGCTAAAGCTTCTTTTTTTTCATTTTTACTCCAGGAAATATCAACTTCTTTTTCTTCATCATAAAATTCTTTATCCAGTCCCATAGCTGAATTCAATGCCTGTATCACAAGTGCTTCTTGTTCAGCCTGACTCATGTTAGGATTTACTTCTTGAGTTTGATCATATGCCTGTCTCATTGATGCTGTTATTATTAACAGTCAGGCTGACTTGTAAAGCTTGTTTGAATTTGTTTATGGTGATCCTATGATAGATGCTTAGTAAGTTGTTTTAATATTGTACATTTAAATAATCTATTGGATCTTAGTTTTTTTCTATTTCTAACGATCTTATTTTGTTTTTTTGAAGTGCATCACGCTTTTAATGATAATGCTCAAGTCAAATTTTCTGATAAACCACGAGAACAAGAAATGTCAAAATATAAGAGGCATCAGCAAGTCTCGATTGAAACGCTTAATGAGGCTGCCAATATTGCCAGGGCGATTCAAAAACCGAATCAAACTAAAGAACAAACTAAGCTGATTGCTCAGGGAATACAAAAGGGGATTGCAGAGTATAAAAAACAGCAAAAAAATAAGGCTCGTGAACAGGATAAATTAAAAAAGAAAATAACTCGACAAGAGAAGGCCCTTAATCAAGAAGAAAAAACAGAGGCTAAAAGCCAATGTAAAAAGAGCTGGTTAGCATGGATTTTATTAATAATGAGTTGGCTGGGTATGGCATTATTTTTACTGCTGACAAAATAACCTGTAACTATTAATTTAGGTTTAATGTACTATCTCAAAGACCTTAGCACCAGGCGTCCACTCCGGTAATACTATTCGTTTAACGGGGTTATTTTTGATTTTGAATTCATGAGTAGCAGGGCGGTGGGTGTGACCATGAATTAATGTGCTGCAATTGTATTTCAACATGACTTGCTCAATAGCCTGTTGATTAACATTAGTAATTTTAGATGCTTTTTCTAAAGCACTCTGCTGTCTCATTGCCTGGGCAATACTGACCCGTTCTGCAATGGGTTTAGACAGAAATTCCTGTTGCCATGCGGGATCTCTGACCATGGTTCTAAAATTTAAATATCCCTTATCATCAGTACAAAAAATATCACCATGAGAGAGTAATATGTTTTGATACTTTTCCTTATTTTTACCAATAATTTCAATTTGATACAGGTCCGGGATCAAGTGACAACCACTGGCTTGTTCAAAGTCAGAACCCATAAGAAAATCACGATTACCATGCATGATATAAATATTAGTACCAGATTCTCCTAATTGTTTGAGCTGAGCAACAGCCTGCTTATAAAAAGGAATTGATGCGTCATCACCTATCCAGACTTCGAAGAGATCGCCGAGAATATAAAGTGATTCAATGCTGTTGGAATGAGGCGTTTTATTTACACTAAGACAGGAATTAATAAATTGATCAAAGCAACCCTGAATGTCAGGTCGTTTGGGATCAAGGTGCAGATCAGAAATAAAAAGTGTTTTCATAAAGAAAATTGACCTGCTTAATATCAAATAATAAACAGGTCATTTCAAATTTAGTCGATGGTGATTTTCTCAATCACAACATCTTAACAGGGACATCAGAATGAAAGCCTGAATTGCCTGTTTTAACGGCATCAACAACATCCATGCCGTCAGTGACCTTAGCAAATACACAATAACCCCAGCCATCCTGAGTTTCATTGCGGAAATTTAAAAAGTCATTATCTTTTAGATTGATAAAAAACTGAGAAGAAGCAGAATGAGGATCAGGTGTTCTTGCCATTGCCAGTGTGCCGCGATCATTAGTGGCAACATTTTTAATGTTGGCACGAGTGTCTTTTTCATTCATGCCGGGTTCCATACCACCACCTTGAATCATGAAACCATCAATGACACGGTGGAAAATAGTACCATCATAAAAACCATCTTTACGTATTGTTCAAAGTTAGCACAAGTCTCAGGTGCTTTTTCTGTATCGAGTTCTATGAAAATTGTGCCATAGTTAGTTTGCATTTTTATCATATTGCTTCCGTAAATTTTACTAGTTTAATTATTATAAAAAAGATTGAATCTTGCCCCTATTCATATGGGTAAAAGCCTAAAAATTCAAGGTATTGTCTTATTTAACAACAAGCATGTCTTCAATATATACCCATGACCTATAAAAATGCTTGATTTTCATAGAGAAGAAGATCAAAATTATCAAATGACGCAAATTACTCTCACAGGCCATGAAAAATCAGCTCTAGAAATGCAACATAAGCATTCTGGAAATGGAAAAGAATGAGATAGAATCAAAGCCATCCTACTTTGCTCTGAAGGCTGGAAGGTTCCCATGATCGCTCAGGCTTTAAGAATTCATGAAACCAGC
>JAIVER010000273.1 GCA_023864145.1 Thiohalomonas sp.
TAACTCAATAAACGTTTTTATGCTCCGAGGGGGTAGTGCTCGAGCTAAAAATGTTATGTAATAAAACAGTTCACAGGGAATATTGCCGTATCCTTTCGTGTTCATTGCGGTCTTCAGAAATTTCGAATAATTTATTAGGAGCGGCAACGATACCGCCTTATTTTTGTCAACTGTTAAATTTTTTTCCTCTTTTCGGGAATGTGAAACTCTAAACTTTAGCTTAATAATATACTTATCAGATAGATATGAAATAAAGTTTTTGTTTACAACGCTTTTTCTTTTGATGCATACTCTATCTCATAATGAATATGTCTAACAAAGAAAATTTATTAAATATATGTTACACCAATGATCTTAGATCATACTTTATATAAAAATTGGTCACCTAAGGAGGACCTATGAAATTAAATAAAAAAGTACTGGGCTTGATAGTACTCGGGGGGTTAGCAGTTTCAGGAAACAGCTGGTCAGGCACGGCAAGTGCATTAGATCTAGCTAACTCTTGTGCTGGTTGTCACGGCGTCGATGGTAATAGTGTTGGACCTGCAACACCAACTCTCGCAGGTATATCATCAGAATACTTTACCGAAGCGATGGAAAACTATAAGGATCCTGAAGATCGTTATTCAACCATCATGAGCCGTATTGCTAAAGGCTATACTGAGGAAGAAATTAAGCTGATGGCAGGTTATTTTGCTAAACAGAAAATGATTCGTCAGGATCAATCATTTGATGCTAAACAAGCAAAAGCAGGTAAAAAATTACACAAGAAATATTGTGAAAAATGTCATGAAGATGGTGGCAGTTCCTCTGAAGATGATGCTGGAATCCTGGCAGGTCAGTGGATGGAATATTTACATTTCACCATGGATGATTTTACTAGCGGCAAACGTGAAATGACCAAGAAGATGAAAAAGAAAGTCCAGAAAATGGAAAAAGATAAAGGCGCCAAAGCCATGACGCAACTTATTCACTACTACGGTAGCCAGAAATAAAGGGGATATACAAATGTCAGAAATTTCACGTAGAAATTTTATACAAATTACCGGTGGTGCTGCTGCAGTTAGTGCTATGGGTTTCAGCAACATTCTTCTCGCTGGCAAAAGCGCTGGGCATGTTGTTATCATTGGTGGTGGTGTAGGTGGTGCAACTGCTGCACGCTACATCAAACGTGCTGATCCAGCTGTTCAGGTCACCATCGTTGAACACAATGCAAACTACTTCACCTGCTTTATGAGTAATGAAGTCATCAGTGGCGAACGTAGTCTTGATTCCATCAAGTTTGGCTACAAAAACCTTGAATCTATGGGCATTAAAATTGTTCAGGATTATGCCAGCAATATTGATGCAAAGAAAAAGCATGTTGTTACTAAAAAGAGCGGCAACATTGCTTATGATCGTTGTATCGTTTCACCTGGTGTTGATTTCAAATGGGAAACTATTGAAGGATTCGATGCTGAGGTTGCTGCAACCAAAATGCCTCATGCCTGGAAAGCCGGTCCTCAGACCGCTTTACTACATAAGCAGCTGCAAGCAATGAAAGATGGCGGTACCGTCATTATTGCAGCACCACCAAATCCTTTCCGTTGTCCTCCTGGACCTTATGAGCGTGCCTGTCAGATTGCTCATTACCTGAAGAACAACAAGCCTAAGTCCAAGATCCTTATCCTTGATGCTAAAGATAAGTTTTCTAAGCAAGGTCTGTTTACACAAGGTTGGAAGAAGCACTATGGTTATGGCACCGACAACAGCCTGATCGAATGGGTTAAAGGTGCTGAAGGCGCTATTATTGAAGGCGTAAATGCTAAAACCAATACTGTTATCGGTAGTGTTGATGAATATAAGGCTGATGTAATTAACGTCATTCCAGCTCAAAAAGCCGGTAAGATTGCATTCAATGCAGGTCTTGTAAATGATAAGGGCTGGTGTCCTGTTAATCAGCAGACATTTGAATCAACTAAGCATAAAGATGTTTATGTTATTGGTGACTCCAGTGTTGCTTCGCCATTACCTAAGTCTGGTTATTCAGCTAACTCTGAAGCTAAAGTTTGTGCTGCAGCAGTGGTTGCCAGCCTGCAGGGTAAGCCAGCAGGTATTCCTACACTCCTTAACACTTGTTACAGCCTTATTACTCCAGATGATGGTATTTCTGTGGCAATGGTCTATAACTTTGACGGTAAGAAAATCCAGAAAGTTAAGGGCTCAGGGGGCTTAACACCAATGGATTCTTCTGAAGCCATGAGAAAACGTGAAGCACGTTATGCTCACTCCTGGTTTAATAACATTACTACTGATATCTTTGGTGGTTAATTGTTTTACTTTTAAATACGCCAGAAAAGCACTTGAACGGACGGAGTCACAAAAAATGCTAAGTGATAAAATATTAAGCAAATTTTTATTGGTTCACGTCTGCTTTAAGTCTTAAAAAGTAATAAATAAAAAATACCAAATCTTACCCAAAGGTTTGGTATTTTTTTGATTCTATTAAATTGCACCAGCAAATGGATGAGACGCACCAGGCGACTCTCAATAGTCTCAAAAATAAAAAAATAATAATAGTAAATTTCTTAGTTAACAATACTTAAAATAACTAAAGTTTAGAGCGACAGCTCACCCTTGAGTGACCTGTTTTTCTCAAATGTTCTTTAACAAATTATTTGTAACAAGCTGATTTGAAGTGTGTTTATACAAATACTTCAAATTGCTTCAATATATCCGTGTCAGGTGGCTGGAATTTTTGGGACTTTAGGTTCCACCAGTCTCTGATCCGAACCTGCGAAAAATACTTTAGCAAAAGTAAACGTATTCGGCCTGCAGTGACAGCTTTATTTCTTTGCCATGGAGCATTGGTTAACAAACCATCAAGTTTATCAGGACATTTGATGGCC
>JAIVER010000274.1 GCA_023864145.1 Thiohalomonas sp.
CCGAGCATTGGAAAATCATTAGATTCTCGAATTAATGATAATTTCCAAGTGTTCGATCCTGCATTTTCAAGTTGATTGGGTATATAATGGCGCTCCTACTCACAAGACATAGAAAAAAAACGTGCTGAATGATCCTATTTTAACCATTATTTTAACTTTGACAGCCTATCTCTTCGGCTCGATTTCTGCCGCCATTATTGTTTGTAAAATTATGGGCCTGCCTGATCCCCGAACTCAAGGTTCTAACAATCCGGGGGCTACCAATGTGCTTCGCATTGGCGGCAAAAAAGCCGCGGCAATTACCCTTATTGTCGATATGTTAAAAGGCTTTCTTCCAGTATTGATTGCTGTGCTGCTAAACACTGATGAACTGACGTTGGCTTTGCTGGCAATGGCAGCGTTTCTGGGACATTTGTATCCGGTCTTTTTCGGCTTTAAGGGTGGTAAAGGTGTGACGACTGCTTTTGGTGTAATACTGTGTCTTAGCTGGCCGGTTGCTGTGGCAATGTTACTGACCTGGCTTGCGGTGGCTTATGGCTTAAAAATATCGTCCATGTCAGCCCTGGCTGCCGCTGCATTAGCCCCCTTTTATTTTTGGTGGTTAACGGGCTCAGATGTATTTATTATCATGTCAGTATGTTTATCCATTCTGCTTATCTGGCGGCATCGCAGTAATATTAAACGATTGTTAGCTGGCACTGAGGATTAGGAACCTGTCTGAGTATAGGCTCCTGGCCTTAGTTGTTTCCAGGAGCTCTCAGATCATCTAATGGCCATCTCGGTGTTGCAGTAAATCCATTACCATCGTGTTCACCGGCAGATAATCTCTGCAGTCCGGCATAAGCAATCATGGCACCATTATCGGTACAAAATTGCGGCTTGGGATAGAAGATATCCAGAGAATTTGTTTTAGCCAACTCAGTCAGGCAAGCACGAAGACATTGATTAGCACTGACGCCGCCGGCAATAACCAAACGCTTATGATTCGTTTCTTTTAACGCTCGTTTGCATTTAATGGTCAGAGTATCGACTACAGCTTCTTGAAAAGCATAGGCAATATCTGCTTTGGTTTGTTCTGTTTTATCCGATTCAGTCCAGGTATTTAAGACAAAGGTTTTTAAACCGCTAAAACTCATGTCTAAGCCCGGGCGGTTTACCATGGGGCGAGGAAATTTATAACGACCTGCCGTACCCTCATGTGCAAGCTCAGAAATAACCGGTCCGCCTGGATAGCCTAAACCCAGCATTTTGGCAGTTTTATCAAAGGCTTCACCCACTGCATCATCCAGAGATTCACCAATTATTTTATATTGCCCGATACCCGAGACATCAACCAGCATGGTGTGTCCGCCTGAAACCAGCAAAGCCAGAAAAGGGAATTGGGGAATATTATCTTCTAACATAGGCGCTAATAAATGCCCTTCCATATGATGTACACCAATACTGGGGCATTTCCATGTCCAGGCTAATGAGCGACCCACAGCAGCGCCTGCCATTAAAGCACCCACCAAGCCCGGGCCTGAGGTGTAGGCAATACCATCAATATCTTCACTGTGACAAACAGCCTCTGCCATGACCTGCTGTATCAGGGGAATAATGTGTCTGACGTGATCTCTGGAGGCAAGTTCAGGCACGACTCCGCCATAATCAGCATGCAATGCTATCTGGCTATATAGTGCCTCAGCTAATAAACCCTGCTGATCATCATAAATAGCAATACCTGTTTCATCACAAGATGTTTCAATACCTAATACTTTCATGAGCGTATTTTCCGATCTAAGTGCTATATTTACAAGAAGTTTAGCAGATAAATAATGATGCTCAGACAAAAAAGAAAGGGAATAGCAAAGATCTTTTGCATTTATTTTCTGGTAGGAGTATGATCCGTCTCTGCGTTACAGGTCAGATTATATCGGGACTTTTTATTAAGTCAGTTATAAATTTAGAAAGTATAGAGCTGGGCCTGGGGATAACATTAAATTTTGGTAGGAGCTAGGAGTCTACATGCCATCGGTAAAGATTAAAGAAAACGAACCATTTGACGTAGCATTACGTCGTTTCAAACGTTCTTGTGAAAAAGCAGGCGTATTATCAGAAGTTCGCCGTCGTGAACATTATGAAAAGCCTACAGCTGTACGTAAACGTAAAGCTGCAGCTGCTGTTAAGCGCTGGCAGAAAAAGCAATCTCGTGATATTGGTCGTCGCAAACGCATGTACTAAAAATTTAACTAGTTAAACGGTTTTGAGTTTCGCAAAACAATTACTCCACGCTATAAACTATGAGCCAGACTTTAAAGTGTCGTCTTCAGGACGATATGAAAAATGCCATGCAGGCTAAAGAAAAAGACCCTCTTGTCGTGATTCCGTGGCAGCATAGCGGCCGTAAAACAGCGCGAAATAGATGAACGAATTGAACTTGATGATACCCAGATATTGGCGATATTAGACAAGTTGATTAAACAGCGACGGGACTCTGCCCAGCAGTTTCGCGATGCCGATCGTCTTGATCTGGCTGAAAAAGAAGAAATGGATATGGGCATACTCCAGGAATATCTTCCCGTTGCATTAACCAAAACAAAAATTGCCCAATTAATTGACGAAGCCATTAGCACAACAGATGCTCAGTCAATGGAAGAAATGGGTAAAGTGATGGGAATGCTCAAGCCTAGAGCAGATATGTCACAGGTCAGCACCCTTATTAAACAGAAATTATCCTAAACTGCTAACAGCTTAAGAAATGACATTCTGCTCATAAGAATGTAACTCTGGTTTTTAAATCTGGTTTCTTTACATAACTAAAGTTTAGAGTTTCACATTCCTCAAAAGAGGAAAAAAATTTAAAAATATAAACAGTTGACAAAAAAAAGGCGGTATCGTTGCTGCTCC
>JAIVER010000275.1 GCA_023864145.1 Thiohalomonas sp.
GTCAACTTCTACCTCCTCAGAAAGTGGATTTCTAGTCGCTAAAGCCTGATCACCCGTTGGGTGATCAGATTTGGGTGGCAAAACCATCATTCATCCTTGTTTTTCAAAAACTTGTGATTTTAGCCTATTTTCAACTGATTAAAGTAGGATTACAGAAAGAATTGAATAGTAAACATAAAAAAATTCATATTGTTAATGCTAGTATTAGTGGTGATACCAGCGCAAATGGTCTTAACCGATTGCTCGAGACACTTAAACAACATCAGCCTGCATGGGTTCTTATTGAACTAGGTGCTAATGACGGCCTGCGCGGATTATCCATTGCTCATATCAGGCATAATCTCAAAATGCTGATCAAAACCAGCCTGGCAGCCAATGCCGAAGTCTTTTTAATGGAAATAAAGATCCCCCCAATTACGGCAAAAAATATACTCAGGTATTTACCACAAATTAGCTGAGCAATATAATCTACATTATTGCCCTTTATGCTTGATGAAATTATTCTTAACCCCGAACTGATGCAGGCAGAGAGACTTCATCCTAATGAGAAGGCGCAGGTGATGATCAGTGAGAATTTATGGCGGGCACTTGAACCATTACTTGAGGTCGGATTGAATAAAGAGCAGAGCGCCATGCAGGGTCGAAGTCAAATGGAAAAAAAGTAAATCGTTAAAACTCATGCTTTAAACCATTTGACTCCGACCCCTTCCCTCAGAGCGATAATCACTGCTGACTCATAATGGCAATCAGCTGTTCTCAGAAGCGAAATGAACTCTGCGTGAGATAAAAATACTATTTTTCAGCATACTGCTATTTTTTACTAATGCCAGAAGTCCCAGATCGGCCAGTGGTTCAATAATAATCACCAGCATATACGCTGAAGCAAAAGAAGCGACTATTGCCAGACTTTCTGCAGCAAAACCCTGACCATAAAATACCCAGAATGAAACCCATAGCACAATACCGGCCTGAAAGCTGGTAGACAATTTTAATGCCTGTGCATAAGAAATATCCTTATAGGCGGTATCAGGTGCGATAATTTTCTTTGCCAGTAATGACATGGAGACTAATGGCACGATTAACGTTGTGATATTCATACCATATTGTGGTAAATCAAAGGGCGAAAAGAAGATACCCTGTGCTAATAAGCCCATGGCTAAACCAATGGCTGCCGGGGCAAGACCAAACATTAAGAACAATGTTGAGCCCATAATTAAATGCACTTCCGAGACACCAACGGGATGATGCGGGAACACTTGAAAAAAGACCAGTACTGATAAGAAAGACAGCACTGATTTCATCAGCAATGAAGGCATTCCACTGTGTTTAATATGGTCAAATGACAGCTTAGCTGAGAGACCAAGTGCGCCTAGTGCAGTGGCATAAGATAGGCCAATTTTTCCTACTTCGACTATTCCTGGTTCTATGTGCATGATTATTTCCTTTTGCTTGGGCGTAAATTAAAAAGTTAATATTTGAAAATTGGTTGATTCTTTATTAAGTCAGTACAGAAAACAGCGTTCTTCCTTCAAAGTCAGTAAAGAGAAATTGTTTGCTTTGATCTTCTACTAACCAGATTTGTTCAATAGTATGGCGCTCAATATTCATGGTCATTTGCTCATTTTTGATCCTAATCACACCTTTATTGACTATAATATCACTTTTTTGCACATTTACCCTAAGTTCTACACCATGATTATAAACAATCAGAGTAAAATTATTGGTTTTCATAATATGTTCAATGGCTAATTCAACACCATTAGTATCAGCTGCCTGCATCACCGATTTATTATTAATAGGCTCTGCGCTTATTTGCCAGGCCGAATAAATCTGTGCTTCTGTGGTAATAAAATAAGTCGCCAGTTCAGGAAAAGAGATTTCCGGATGTTTTTTCGCATACTCAAGTATACATTCATGCCATGATAATAAGCCCATATTCAAAGAATGACCCACCTTCTCACCTTCGTGCAGATCACCTGTGATATTTTGATATTTATTGGCATAGCCCCTGGGCGTGATCATTAAACCATCTTGTACAAAAGTGGTTGAATTACCAATTAATACCGTTGATAACATACCAATATCACATTCTGACATTTTATCTAAGGTAGTGTGTTCAATTCTTTGTTTTCTACGATAGGCTGATTTGACAATAGCAACAGGGGTTTTCGCATCACGATAACGTAATATAATTTTCTGTGCTTCAACAATCTGTCCGGTGCGTCGGCCACTCTTGGGATTATACAAAGCCAGTACAAAATCAGCTTTAGCTGCTAACTCAAGCCTTCTGGCAATAGTTGGCCAGGGTGTTAATAAGTCCGATAATGAAATTGAACAAAAATCATGAGTCAGTGGCGCGCCAACTAAAGTCGCACAGGCTGATAATGCGGTAGTACCGGGAACCACTTCAACAGAGATATCACTCTGCGGTGTCCAGCCAGATTGCAGCAAGACTTCATAGGTCGGGCCTGCCATCCCGTAAATTCCAATATCTCCTGAGGAGACTAAAGCAACTGTTTTTCCCTGTTTGGCCTGTTCATAGGCTTCAATACAGCGGTCAATTTCTTCAGTCATGCCTTTACGCATAATCTGCTTGCCATCTAACAGGTCTTTAAGCAGTTGAATATAAGTGCTGTAGCCTATCACTACATCTGAATCACTAATAACTTCTAATGCCCGCTGTGTCATATGCTCACGACTTCCCGGTCCAAAACCGACCAGATAGATTTTTCCTGCAGTCTTCTGTAGAGATTCTTCTTTATTGCTTTCATTCATAGTGTTATACCCAATCAACTTGAAAATTATCATTAATTCGAGAATCTAATGATTTTCCAATGCTCGGTAAAATTTCATCAAAAAACTCATTAATTT
>JAIVER010000276.1 GCA_023864145.1 Thiohalomonas sp.
TACCGAGCATTGGAAAATCATTAGATTCTCGAATTAATGATAATTTCCAAGTGTTCGATCCTGCATTTTCAAGTTGATTGGGTATATTAAAAAATACAAGCATCAAAATAGCATTTAGGAGTAATTTTTTGTGCCTTTTATAAAAAGAGGCAATAACAAGCAAATTATCGGTATCTTTTGTGAAAAACAAGAAGATGCACAAGAAGAATTGTCGGTCAACAATAAAGAAATTATTGTATTCTTAGAAAGTGAAGATTATAGTGAATACACTAAACATTTTCTGAGTCAATCTGATGCAGAATTTATTCGTGTACTTGAAGATTTAATTGATGTTCTACTGGATAAACATATTCTACTATTAACAGATCTTCCGGAGGCTGCTCAATATAAGCTGCTAAAAAGAAAGAAGATCAGAAAAGAGCAGATCCAGTCAATTCTATCGGATATTGATGATATTTTTTAAACAAGGAGTTTAACTCCTTGTTTAAAAAAGGTCATTAGCAAAGCTCTTTTCAAAAAGAAAGAGCTTTTGAGAGATATTATCTCGATTTATTTTTACGCTGCTGATGTGCACGGTCATGAGTTTTACGACCTTTACCCGCTTTATTTCTTACCGGTTTCTTTACTTTATTATCCTTAAAAGATCCCCCGGAAAATTCGGTAATTTTTAATTGCTGCTGACACACCCAGGCTTTTTGCAGATCCTGAAAAACATCTTTTGGAATACCAACTGGTAAATCCACCACAGAATAACCATCAAAAATTTCTATCTGGCCAATCATTTTACTATCAAGACCTGCTTCATTGGCAATAGCACCCACAATATTGCCAGGCTTAACACCATGATCATAGCCTACTTCAACACGAAAACGTTTCATTTGAACATCGTGCATACCTTTTAAAGGTGTTGCCTGGCTTCCTGGTATTGCTTTTTTCTTTCTCTCGCCTCTTTGCCTGTGACTACCACGATCTTCAAAAGAATCGTTAAATTTTTTCTTTTCTTTTAAATGCTTAAATTCTGACTCGTTTAATAAGAACGATTTATTATTATTAGACATGTGCGCCAAAGCAGCAGCAATATCAACCATATCAGCGCCATCATTTTCATGAAGTTCAGTGATCAGTTTACTAAATACATTATAGTCCTTACCATTTTTTAATTTTTCAATAGTAGACAAAATGGTTTTCTTATAACGAGTAATACGCAACTCATTAATATTCTTGACTGAAGGGATTTCCATTTCAGTTAAAGCTTGCTTGGTTGTTCGTTCCAATGACTTTAAGAAACGGGTTTCACGTCTGGAAACAAATAATATTGCTTCACCTGAACGACCTGCACGTCCGGTACGACCGATTCGATGAACATAAGATTCATTATCACGTGGAGCATCATAATTTACCACATGACTGATACGCTGCACGTCAAGACCACGAGCGACAACATCCGTAGCGATTAAGACATCAAGACGTCCGCGCTTTAGTCGTTCTACAATACGTTCACGGCTATTTTGAGGAATATCTCCATTTAAGGCCTCACAGGCAAAACCTCTTGTTTGTAATTGATCAGCCAGTTCCAGAGTCATATTTTTAGTATTGACAAAAACCAGCATGGCGTCATGATCTTCAAGCTCTAAAATACGAGTCAATGCATCCAGTTTACTGGCACCATAAACACGCCAGAAACGTTGATTAATAGTAGATGCTGTCACTGTTTTTGATGCGACTTTAACCAGTTCAGGTTCAACCAGATATTTTTGCGCAATACGGCGTATAACAGTAGGCATTGTGGCAGAAAATAAGGCTATTTGACGTGAATCAGGTGTTTGCTCAAGCACCCATTCGACATCATCAATAAAGCCCATACGAAGCATTTCATCTGCTTCATCTAAAACCAGTGTTTGTAAATTTCCTACATTTAATGAGCCCTTACGAATATGGTCCATCACTCGTCCGGGTGTACCGACAACAATATGAGCACCCTTCTTTAAGCCACGTAATTGCTCACTATATGGCGCACCACCATAAACAGGCACAATATTGATTTTTGGAAGATGCTTTGCATAGGTTTGAAAGGCTTCAGCTACCTGAATCGCTAATTCACGTGTTGGTGCCAAAACTAATACTTGCGTACGTTTTAGACTCAACTCAATATTACACAAAAGAGGCAAGGCAAATGCTGCAGTTTTACCCGTACCAGTTTGCGCCTGTCCAATAATGTCTTTGCCGGCAAGTAAGTGAGGAATACTTTGTGCCTGAATTTCAGTAGGCGATGTATAGCCTGACTCATTTACTGCTTGCAAAATTGCAGGCAACAAATCAAATGAATCAAATGATAAAGTAGTGGAATTTGGATTGGATGACATCAACAAAGGCCTCGGAGGACATGGTTAGAAAAAGCAACCATCATACTTTGTTTTAACTAAACAATCCAACTATATTAATTTATTATAATATTGCAATAATAATCATTAATTTGTGAGGTATTCTGATTTTTCAGGAAAGGATTTTAAACCTAGATTAATCAGTTGAATCGCAGCGAGAGAGATCAAGGTGCTGGAGATTCAAGGCTTTGCAGGTTATTTTGGATTTATAGCCAATCAACTTGAAAATGGAGGATCGAACACTTGGAAATTATCATTAATTCGAGAATCTAATGATTTTCCAATGCTCGGTAAAATTTCATTAAAAAACTCATTAATTTTCTGTCGAAACTCTTTTTTTTGTGAAAAAAATGATTATTTCTCACCTTTTCATTCATTACTTTCCATAACCGCACTCTATCGGATTCAAATTTGGGCTATAAGGTGGTAAATAATACAATTTAATATCTAATTGTTGTGCTTTATCTTTTAAAACTTGAGCT
>JAIVER010000277.1 GCA_023864145.1 Thiohalomonas sp.
CATGGGCTGTGAGAGTAATTTGCGTCATTGGATAATTTTGATCTTCTTCTCTATGAAAATCAAGCATTTTCATAGGTCATGGGTATATGCTCATTTAAGCCCAAGCAATTTATGTGTTTGTAATGAGAGCCGCCATTTAGGATGTTCCATACAATATTGAATAACGTCCTGAGTGTGATGATCATTAGCATCACCTTCATCCACTGCCTGCAAAAAGAAATGCTCAAATGCTAGTGTTTCAAACTTATCCGGTGGCAGTTCAGACAATGGAAACAGTAGTTTTAATTCATTACCGGAAATTTGTTTTAAGTTGTCCAGTTGTTTCGGACTCACAGAAATCCAGTCAATGCCCTGCGGAGCTTCTATCGTACCATTAGTTTCCACCGCCACTTCAAATCCAGCATCATGCAGTAGCTTAATTAATTCTTCATCTAATTGTAAAAAGGGTTCACCACCGGTAAAAACAACGTAGGGAGTATAGTCACGGCTCTGTCCTTTTTCTAATTGCGACCAGGTGTTAATAATGACATCAGCCAGGTGACGCGCATCGACAAACTTGCCTCCGCCTTCGCCGCCAACACCGACAAAATCCGTATCACAAAAGGAGCAGACCGTTTTGTGTCGATCTTTTTCCAGACCACTCCATAAATTGCAGCCGCTAAAACGACAAAACACAGAAGCTCGCCCGGTTTGCGCCCCTTCACCCTGCAGGGTATAAAAAATTTCTTTAACTGAATAGCTCATGTTTTTTTGGCCTGTTTAATTAACCCGTTTTATTAACCAGAGTTAATCCGGTAAGGCCGGGCCTTCTTCACCCCAGCATAAAACAGCACCACAGCCTGGTGTTTCAAATAAATCGATGCGATCCAATTGCGGCAGGACAGCAGACATTTTGTTTTTAATCCAGTACAATACGCCCGTTACATCAGCTTCATCCAGACCATCAAGCAAGTCCAGCTGATGATGATCCAATTGTTCATAGATGGGCTTAAAAAGGGATTTGACATCGCCATAATCCACAGTCCAACCCATGACTTCATCCAGTTCGTCCGTCAGATGCAGGCGAATCAAGTAACTATGTCCATGTAATCGGCGCCGTTTATCATCCTCGGGAACCTCTGTCAGACGCAATGCACTTTCAAAACGCTGTTCTTTCCAGATACGATAATGATCTCCATTATAGTGACAACCTGAGGTATGGGTTTCATAGACAGTTACCCAGGAGAGCTGTTTAAACACGGGTTTTATTTGCTGCCAAATCCAGTTTGCCAGTACTTCTGAAGTCGGGTTTTCTAATCCGACAATATCATTCATGCAGCTGTAATCAAGCTGCTCGTGCAGTGGCTGCCAGAAAGAATCCATTTGCTCAAAGTCTACCCCCATATCAGCTTCATCATTGTTATTATTGAGGTTCTGATTGGCATGCAAAATGAGTTCAAAACCATGGCCATGCATACGTCCGCATTGATGCCCTTCTGGAGCATTGGGTAACTGATGGGCTGCTTCAAAACGATAACGTCGCCAGATATGAGCATGTCCACTATTATCTAAATCGACACCACTATCATGGGTACTTTGGATTGCCACTCGATCAATGCCTGAGAGATTGATTTTTTCATGAACCCAACGTGCCAGATTTTCATCTGTTGGTATGTCAATATGTTCGTTTAGCAAAGTGTAATTTAAGGGCGCAATGGTTGTCTGCAGATGATTTTTTAGAAAACTCAGCGGTTCCTTACCTGTTTTCTCAATATTGGGGCTCGGCACTCTGACCGAAGCGCTATAGCTATGACCATGCAGCCTGGCAGCAGAATGGCTTTCAGGTAATATATTAATTTGACAGGCAGATTCAAACGGCACTGTCGCCAGATAAAATAGTTTATCACTCATAAATGGGAAGCCCTTAGCCAATTTGCAGTACGAAATAATTTAATGAATTAGTTTTTAAAAAACTGAAAGGGTTCAATCAGCGGATCTACTCTATTCGCTTTAGCAAAACCTTTAGCTCGAAAAAGACAAGCCTGACAATGACCACACGGTGGCTGCTCACCATTATAACAGGTATGAGTATAAGCCATAGCATCCATTGCACCCAATTTTTCAGCCATCATCACGGTATCAGACTTATTCAGGTTCATTAAAGGCGTATGAATGGTAAAATTGTATTTCATACCCAGTCTTAGAGTCTGTTCCAGAAAACTCAGCGTATTTTCCCGGCAATCGGGATAACCGCTATAATCTGTCTGGGCAACACCGCTAATCAAATGTTTAATGCCACGCTGGTAGGCATATGCTGCGGCAAAAGTCAGAAAGATCAGATTGCGCCCTGGAACAAAGGTGTTGGGTAATTGGCTGGTATTATTAATCTCTTCAGCAACAGTAAGATCATCAGCTACATCAATATTGTCTGTCAGCGCATTTCCTCCCAGAGCAGAGAAAGTATTAATGGGTAGAATTTCGTGTGCAACAGCAGCAATTTCGGATACTTTTTTTGCTGATTCCAGTTCAATTTTATGCCTTTGATCATAGTCAAAACTTAAACTACTGGTATTTTCACGTCCAAATTCATTAATTGCCCAATACAAACAGGTGGTGGAATCCTGACCACCAGAAAGAACGACCAATGCCTTATTCATAGCTTAATTTATACCCAATCAACTTGAAAATACAGGATCGAACACTTGGAAATTATCATTAATTCGAGGATCTAATGGTTTTCCAATGCTCGGTAAAATTTCATCAAAAAACTCATTAATTTTCTGTCGAAACTGTTTAGCATTGTGAAAAAAATGATTATTTCTCACCTTTTCATTCATTACTTTCCATAACCGCTCTATCGGATTCAAATTTGGGCTATAAGG
>JAIVER010000278.1 GCA_023864145.1 Thiohalomonas sp.
TCATGGGCTGTGAGAGTAATTTGCGTCATTGGATAATTTTGATCTTCTTCTCTATGAAAATCAAGCATTTTCATAGGTCATGAGTATATAACTGCTTTAGGCCTATGTTCACTTAGATTCTCTGACGCTGCTGCTTTTCCAGTTTCTTACGAATACGTTCACGCTTTAGTTTAGAAAGATAATCAACAAATAACTTGCCTTGTAAATGATCAATTTCATGTTGTAGACAAACCGCTAATAAACCATCAGCCTCTATTGTTTGCTCATTGCCTTTTTTATCAAGATATTTAACCACCACCTCATCAGCCCGTTCAACTTCTGCATAAGTATCTGGAACTGAAAGACAGCCTTCTTCCATTATCTCTTTACCTGAGTAAGAAATAATTTTAGGGTTGATAAGACAGTATGGATTGTTTTTATCCTCAGATATATCAATGACTATGATTTGTTCATGCACATTGATCTGAGTAGCAGCCAGTCCAATCCCCGGTGCGGCATACATTGTTTCCAGCATATCATCCAACAAGCGTTGATGTGTGGTTGTAACCTGCTCAACTCGTTTTGCTTTTGTGCGCAAACGTTCATCCGGGAAACAAAGAATATTCAATAAAGCCATATTTTATCTAATTCTGGTTTTTCACTACTTAATTAATAATAAGATCGACGAAAAAACTAAACATTGCTTTCAAAGAATTGTTTTACTGAAGAACTCATCCTGTTCATTCATAATAAATTGTATCAGCAAACTCCGATCAACAACCTAAAATTACAATTTTATCAAAAAATGTACTCTTATTGATAGAAAAAGTGTTAACCAGGTTTGGTAATTTTTAACAAAACACTTTATATTTAACAAAAAACATTATAAATTTTATATAATTATGTGCTTTTATCTTAGACTCTTTACAAGAGTATATCTTAAAGACACGATTCGATTTGCAAAAAATTGACGAAATGAGTCATTCGATTGCAGATTTATACTGATTATCAAAGATGATAATTTCCAATGAATTTAGGGATTCATATGAAAAACATTAATACACTTTTTTCCTTGGCAACATTTATTCTTATGCTTGCAGCAGCATCATTTTCTTTGGCCGAAGAGGTGGCAGTGGAGCTCAAGCCGGGCCACCCGCAACAATACACAGTAGTAAAAGGGGATACACTATGGGATATCTCCGGCATGTTCTTAAAAAAACCATGGTATTGGCCAGAAATCTGGCACATTAACCCGCAAATAGAAAACCCCCACCTTATTTATCCAGGTGATGTTCTCAAACTGCTTTATATTGATGGCAAGCCTTATATTACGCGCAGCAAATATGGCAAACGAACTGTTCGCCTCAGCCCTGAAACAAGAATAGAAGAACTTGATCGAGCGATTCCAACTATACCATTGGATATCATTTCACCTTTCCTCACAAGAAATCGTATTTTGAATGCTCGAGAGTATTCACAACTACCCTACATTGTCGGTATTAATCATGAACACATCTCTGCCGCTGCAGATAATTTGATTTATGTCATGGGGATTCCAGAAGACAGCAATGATGCTATTTATGGCATTTACAGACGCGGTAAAGCCTATAAAAACCCCGCTAATAAAAAAGAAGTACTGGGTTATGAAGCCACCTACCTCGGTGAAGGAACAATGGAGCGTAAAGGTAGTCCTGCGACCATCTATGTTGAAAAATCCAAATCAGAAATTCTTAAAAAACATCGTCTTATTCCCATAAATCGCAACAAAGTTATTGAAGCAAAATTCTTCCCTAAAGCCTCTTCAGTAAATCGTCCTGCAAGCATTATTGGTGTACTTACAGTAGGTATGCACCCCGCTGTTAAAATGATCGGAGCCATGGATGTGGTGCTTGTTGATCTGGGTTTAAAAGATGGCGTTGAATCTGGTGATATATTTAATATTTATAAAAGAGGCCCTATTGTAAAAGATCCATTGCGTGTCAATCAGAAAGTTAAATTACCTAATGAACTTAGCGGCAATTTAATGATCTTCCGTCCATTTAATCGCTTAAGCTATGCTATTGTAATGGATGCACAATTAACACTTCGTGTTGGTGATGTAGTAAAATCACCATTCATCAGCGAATAAGCCTTTCTCTTGTGGGATACTTTAGTCTTTAAACACGTTCTTTAAATATTTTCTTAAACTAAGGTATTCCAGCATTCACAATCAAGAAGCAATCATGGATGATTTGTCTTATTGGCTGGCATTACACAAAGCATCCGGTATTAGTCCTGCCACATTTAACCAACTCTTTGAACATTTTCCAAATCCCGATATTTTATTTAATTCTCCTGAAGCACTTAAAGCGCTTGATTTAACTCCTGCCCGACGATTGGCCGTTCAAAAAGCCATACAAGAACCTGACCTGGAAAGCAGTTGAACAGGAATTACAATGTACCGAAACACCTGAAAATCATATTCTGCTATTAACTCACTCCAAATACCCGGAATTATTAAAACAAATTCACGCTCCACCACCGCTATTCTAGGACAGCTTAATGTACTTAATGACATTCAATTAGCCATGGTCAAGAGTCGTAATCCCAGTGCGGATCCCCATGAGACTGCATGGCAATTTGCTCATCACCTGGCTCAAAGGGCATGGTGATCACCAGCGGCATGGCACGGGGATTGATGCACAAAGTCATTATGGTGCCTTAAACCTAAAAAAATCAGTTAACCCTTACAGGCCCGTGTTCACTTGTTTTTATCACTTTGTTTTTCTGTTATGATGAGGCATTGCTATTATACCCATGACCTATGAAAATGCTTGATTTTCATAGAGAAGAAGATCAAAATTATCCAATGACGCAAATTACTCTCACAGCCCATGAA
>JAIVER010000279.1 GCA_023864145.1 Thiohalomonas sp.
GCTGATTTTTCATAGGCTGTGAGAGTAATTTGCGTCATTGGATAATTTTGATCTTCTTCTCTATGAAAATCAAGCATTTTCATAGGTCATGGGTATAGACATCCATTCTTGTTCCCATAATTTCCTATCCCTGCTGATCATATATTGTTAAAATGCTTATTTTTTGATATTGACCTATGCTTAAACTCTCAAACTTATCTTTACGACGTGCTGTGCAATTATTGCTTCAGGACGTCAATATTACTATTCACCCGCGTCAAAAAGTGGGTATTACCGGTGCTAATGGCTGCGGAAAATCCAGTCTGTTTGCTTTGATTAATAATGACCTTCATGCTGATAGTGGTGATTTCTTCATCCCCAGGAACTGGATCATTGCTCATGTTGCTCAGAAATCACCTTCAACAACACGCTCTGCTATTGACTATGTCATTGATGCTGATGCTGTGTTACGTCATATTGAACAGTCGATTGAAGATGCTGATCAATCAGGGGATGGTGAATTATTAGGCAAACTCTATGCGCAATTGGAAGAAGCCGATGGCTATACAGCCAACAGCAGGGCATCACAACTTCTTTCGGGCTTAGGTTTTACCCAGGATCAGCTCAATAATTCAGTGAATAGTTTTTCCGGAGGCTGGCGCATGCGCCTGAATCTGGCACGGGCATTAATGTGTCGCTCCGATTTATTATTATTGGATGAACCGACTAACCATCTGGATTTAGATGCGGTACTCTGGCTGGAAGAATGGCTGAAAAAATATCCAGGAACACTCTTACTCATTTCTCATGACCGTGATTTTCTTGATAGTGTAATGACCCATATTGCTCATATCGAACATCAGGCCCTGACTTTGTACAGCGGCAATTATTCTCAGTTTGAACGCATTCGTGCGGAGCAATTGGCACAACAGCAAGTGCTGTATGAACGTCAGCAGCAGGAAATCAAACATATACAAAGCTTTATTAATCGCTTTAAGGCCAAGGCCACCAAAGCCAAACAGGCACAATCCAGAGTTAAAACATTGGAGAAAATGGAGCTGAGCGCTGAGGCTCATGTGGATTCACCTTTTCACTTTGAGTTCCATGCACCGGATAAAATCCCTAACCCTTTAGTCTCACTGGAAGATATTAAATTAGGCTACGGTGAAACGACTATTTTGGATCATGTTCATATTAATTTACAGCCGGGTTCCCGTATTGCTTTATTGGGCCATAATGGTGCAGGTAAATCTACCTTCATTAAACTATTAGCGGGTGAGTTACCTGTTCAGGCAGGGCGAGTAGAACGTTCCAGTGAATTGCGTATTGGCTATTTTGCTCAGCACCAATTGGAACAATTACACCCTGAAGATACTCCAATGGAGCATTTTCAACGATTAGATAAAAGAGCTACTGAACAATCCTTGCGCAATCATCTGGCTGGTTTTGGTTTTAGTGGTGATAAAGTGGAATCAAAAATAGCGTTTTTTTCTGGAGGGGAGAAAGCGCGTTTAGTTTTTGCGACATTGGTATACGAAAAACCTAATTTATTATTATTGGATGAGCCAACCAATCACCTGGATCTGGACATGCGCCACGCCATCAGTCTTGCTCTGCAGGAATTTGAAGGCGCTATGGTAATTGTCTCTCATGACAGGCATTTATTGCGCAGTGTGACGGATGAATTATATTTGGTTGCTGATCAAAAAGTGGTTGCTTTCAAGGGGGATTTGGAGGATTATCGAAACTGGATCGCTGATCAGAAAAAACAAGAAGCCCAGCAAGCAGCTGATAGCTCAATTAATAAGCCTGCTAATCATAACGCTAACAAAAATAAGAGATCAGTCAATTCTGCTCAAAGTAAAAAAGAACAAAAAAGGCTTGAAGCTGAAAAACGAAAGTTATTGCAGCCCCTGAAGAACAAGCTGTCCAAACTAGAAAAAGAAATGGATAAATTAACTCATGAAAAAGAAAAATTAGAAGGTCTCTTAGCCAGTGCGGATATTTATAAAGACACTAAAAAAGCACAATTAAAAGATCTTTTGCAGCAACAAGTTAAAGTGACTCAATCGTTTGATGATACAGAAGAACAATGGATGATACTTAGTGAAGAACTTGAGTCAGCTTAGCAAGAACATAGTAAGGACATTTCTTCTATAAAAAAACTATTTAAAGCTTTGTTAAAAGTGGCTTCTGCATTGTTTGTCATTTTTTTAATTATTTCAGTGTTGGTTACGGTCTTTGTTGATATCAATCAGTATAAAGCTGAAATCACACAAATAGTCGAACAGGAAAGCGGCCTTAAGCTGGAAATGAATGGTGAACTAACGTTAAGCATTTTTTCTGGAATCAAGTTTAGTGCAAATGATATTATACCCATGACCTATGAAAATGCTTGATTTTCATAGGTCATGGGTATACGTAAAGAAAATAAGACTTTACGCATGGAGAAAGAGATTTTAAAAAAGGTTAGTGCCTTCTTCGCGAAAGAAATGAAGTAAAATTTGACTTCATCAAAGACGAATCACCCCCTTTCCCGGTAAGTATTTTATGTCAGGTTATGCGTGTCAGTACATTAGCTTATTATGCCTGGAAAAAACGACCAGGTCAGCTGATCAGTGCAGAAATGCTGCACCTGTATCATCGTATGAAAGAGCTGTTTAAGCAAAGTCGAAATAGCTTAGGTAGCCGTGAAATGATGAAAAAATTACGTAAAGAAGGCTTTCAAATTGGTCGTTACAAAGTACGCAACCTTATGAAAAAATTGAAATTAAAAGTCACTCAACGCATTGCATACAAAGTAACCACTAAAAGAAATCATAATGATGAGGTGGCGGATAATTTGCTTAATCAGA
>JAIVER010000280.1 GCA_023864145.1 Thiohalomonas sp.
TTTTACCGAGCATTGGAAAATCATTAGATTCTCGAATTAATGATAATTTCCAAGTGTTCGATCCTGCATTTTCAAGTTGATTGGGTATAGTCCTCTAGGCCGCTTATTTCTGCTCTTCGTCGGGACTGACAACAACTTCCAACATTTCCATCACATAACGTCGATAGGAGCTGTCGGTTACCTTATCCAGGCGCGTTAACAGTAATTCAGTACTCTTTTCTGTATCCAGTTTTTTTAATAACCCGGATATACGTCGGGCTGACTGGCCTTCGCCCGAGAGAGCCACATCAATAAATTTTTCAATGGCTTCTGTTTGCTGTAATTCTGTTAATGCCTCAATAGCGGCCATTGAAATACTATAATTTTTATTTTTTAAACAGTCAAAAATGGCTGTAATTACCTGCTCATTAGTGATTCCCTCTATCACCATATGTTCAGACTGCTGCGCTTTTGTTAAGTTCGCCTTATTAGTCAGGATATAGACCAGCCCATGAAGGGCATGTAATTGCACCAGATATTCACTATCTGACAAATAATCTAATAAATGGGGCAGAGCAGCACGATTACCGGAATGAGCAAGAGCATGAATACAGGCAATGCGCATATCAGAATCTTTACTATCTAATAATGTGAGCAGTTTACCAAAGGTATTATTTAAACCGGGGATCAGAGGATTTTTAAGGCTGATTTGTGATAGTGATTCAGCCGCTTCCTGACGTAAATATTCATCATCATCATTCAGGTATTCTGCCAGGGCATTGACGATCATTTCATCATATTGAGGCTGACTATTATCTGCCAGCAGGCGGGCACAAATATGACGGGCATCTGCAAAGGTATCAACCTTACGGCGTACCATTTTTTTACCACGGGTAAAATTCTTCTGCATCAGAGCAACAAATTTATCCATGTCCTCATCAAGTTCTTCCGACACAAAAGGCCCTGATTCTTTGTCGTGTGCTTTTTCTGCCTCTGTTTCAGGGACAACAGCCTGAGCACTTTCGACATTATCCATTAAAATGGCATCTAAAGTAGACATGGAGGGGCTAATAGTTTGATCTTCGTTGGCAGCAATAAGATCAGTACTGTCATCAATTGCCTGCATATCAAACTGCTTCATTATCTCTTTTGTGACTTTTGCCTCGTCAGAGCAGGGCGCGCTTTGAGCGCAACTACCGCAGTTTGATTCACGGGGTTGTTCACCGGTAGAACAAGCAGTGTTATTTTCTTCATTAGATTCTTCTTCAAGAGCGAATTGCTCACCTTTAAGAGTGGCCAGTAATATGCTTATCGGTGCTAAGTCATCAGATTCAGCATCCGCAGACATAGTCTCAGAGTGATTAGAAAGAGTTAATAATGCTTGTAAAGCTGATGAACGGACGGCTTGCTCATCATTATGGACTAATTGTCTTAGATTGAGTAGAGCTGTTTGTTTTTCAGCAGTCTCTGTTATGCTATTGATGACATGCCCCAAAGCTAAAATAGCTTCTTTTCTTACCCATGCTGACTGATTTTCTGATAATGCCAGTTCAAACAGAGGAGCAACGCTATCTGGATTGAGCGTTATGCCAGCGAGTTGAGCCGCTTGAGTTAATACCTTGTCATCCTGAGCGTTAAGACAATTGACAAATAGTTGCTGATTTTGCTCAGAGAGTGTTTTTATAACAGGAGCAATTTTTTGTTGTTCCTGAAAGAATGTCAGAATCGCAGCCTGCAAAACGATATCGTCTTTATTGGGTTGCTGAATATCAAGCATGGTTGCAATTTGATTAAAATCAAATTCTGAGTTGCTTTGTGATTCTGTCGCTAATTGCTGTAAGACTTCCAGTGCTGCCCGTTTAACATTGGCACTTTCATCGCGCAGACTTAATACGATAGCTTTTATGTATTGAGAGGCTTTGCGTTTGCCTAAGGCATAAATAACATTCTCACGGGTCTCTTCAGATTTACTGACTAAGGCACGGCCCAGGGCCTTTAACGTAGTCGGGCTTTGCGAAAAACCTAATGCCGTGGCTGCACGTCGCTGCTGTCTTTCCTGAAATTCAGATGCTGCATTATTGAGTCGAGTGATTAAATAGGCATCGGCTTCTTCATCATCGAGTTTTGCAATAGCTTTAAGAATAATAGCTTCAATGTCCTGGGCAAACTCATCTTCTAATATGGTTTTTAAGATGGGAAAGGCTTTTTTTACTTTCATTTTACCTAAGATGACAATGGCTTTTTCTTGAAGATCCCACCAGCTGTCCCAATCGGCATTTTGATCGAATTCCATTTGCTCAGGGCGATCTTCGGCCAGCTTTAATAAGGCATTAATGGCTTCATCACTTTGATATTGAGTCAAAGATTCGGTGACGGCCAGTTTGATATCACCATCAGGGTCTTTTTCTAAGGATTCGAGTAATACCGGAATGGCAGAAGGTTCTTTTATTTTTCCCAGAGCGCTGATGGCATCAATACAGACATCAATATCTTCATCTTTTATACGTTCGAGTAAAGCACTGGTGGCCTCTTTAACTTTAAGATTACCCAGCGTTTTTGCTGCATAGCAGCGATCGACTTCATTACCATTTTCAAGGTAATTCAGTAAGCTGTTGGTTACTTTATGCCTCATTGTCTGCACTCTCGTTACTCCGGAATAAATAAAATTCGCTTTGATTAGTCGCTCTCAATCATTAATTAAATTGTGGCACTTAACTTAATCAGCTTTGGTATTTAGCTCACTTTAGAGTTTGACCAATAAGAAATATATATACCCAATCAACTTGAAAATGCAGGATCGAACACTTGGAAATTATCATTAATTCGAGAATCTAATGATTTTCCAATGCTCGGT
>JAIVER010000281.1 GCA_023864145.1 Thiohalomonas sp.
TTACCGAGCATTGGAAAATCATTAGATTCTCGAATTAATGATAATTTCCAAGTGTTCGATCCTGCATTTTCAAGTTGATTGGGTATAAACACGCTGAATAGTTACAAAATAATCAGCATTTCAACCATTCTTCTAAGCTGAGAAGAGTATCATTATGGGACAAGAGATCACTCATCGCCATTTTAAAAAAAGTGACTTTGATCGCTATCGAAATAAACTTGATGCAGAATTAGCCTGGGTAAAAAACTGGTTTGCGAAAAAAAGTCGTGATCAGACAGAGCACTATGAACGACAATCCCTGCCGACGGTTGGTTTTGAACTTGAAATTTGTCTGGTGGATAAAAAGGGGGAGCCTGCCTGTGTTAATGATGTCTTTTTACAACGCTTAAAAAATACCTCCATAGAGAAAGAAGTTAGCCTTGAACTGGCACAATTTAATCTGGAGCTGAACAGTCTTGTTTTTAAATTAACCGGAAATGTCTTACAGAATTTAAAAAAAGAATTCGAACGTCTCTGGTTAGCCTGCAGCACTATTGCACAAGAACTAAATTGTAAGCTACTGATGATTGGGTGTTTGCCGAGCCTGCAGGAAGAACATCTTAAACTAAGAAATATGTCTCCCATGACGCGTTACGCCGCTTTAAATGAACAAGTGCTCAGGAGTCGAAAAGGGCGGGCAATTGAGGTGGATATTCAAGGCAGAGAAACATTAAAAAGTATCCATCAGGATGTCATGCTGGAATCCGCTGCTACTTCTTTTCAGCTGCACTTACAAATGCCTTTTTCTCGATCGGTACGTTTTTACAATGCAGCGATTATCCTATCAGCACCCATGGTGGCCGTGAGTGCCAATTCCCCATTTCTCTTTGGTAAAGCGCTCTGGTGTGAAACTCGAATTCCTGTATTTGAACAAGCGGTATCTGTTGGTGGTTTTGATGGTGCTGTATTCGGGCCTATAAAACGGGTCAGCTTTGGTTCTGGCTATGTAAAAGAATCACTTATGGAATGTTTTGAAGAAAATAATGAGCATTATCCTATACTTTTACCCGAAATATTTTCTACAGAAATAGAAGATTTAGCTCACCTTAGTTTGCACAATGGCACGGTATGGCGTTGGAATAGGCCTCTGCTGGCAGCCACAAATGAGAATAATACTAAGCGGGAATATCATGTGCGCTTAGAGCACCGGGTTATGCCGGCAGGCCCTACTATTGTTGATAGTATCGCCAATGCGGCCTTTTTCTATGGTGTGGTTACTGCAATGGCGAATCAATATGAAATTCCAGAACAGCAACTGGCTTTTTTTCAAGCCAAAGAAAATTTTTATCTTGCGGCCAAACAGGGTTTAAAAGGTAAAATTATCTGGCTGTCGGGGCAACATATTTCCTTAAAAGCATTAATTCTTGAATATCTTTTACCAATGGCAAAAGATGGCTTAAGTCAATTAGGTATTGCACGAGAGGATATTGATTATTATCTTGGGATCATCGAACAGCGTACTAAAAATGGACAAAATGGTGCTGTTTGGCAACGTCGCTATGTTGAAAAACATGGTAAAGATATGCACGCATTGACCTTGGCTTATGAGAAGAATCAGCTAACAGGTGTTCCGGTGCATGAGTGGGAGGTAAGTTAATAAGTTTGTAAGTTTAACAATTTATAAACCAACTAACTAACTAAGGATATTTTATGTTAAGCGTTTTAGAATATTTCCCGGAAGATTTATTGGCTAAAAAAGCACATGAACTAGATGGCTTTTTGGCCGGTCCGACTTTGATTCATTTGTCTGGTGTGGAAACATCCCCATTATTTGTTTCAGTTTTACTGCATGGAAATGAAACTACCGGCTGGGAAGCGGTGAAATTATATCTGCTTGAATTTCAGCAAAATAACGAACCCCTACCTCGTGCAATGTCTCTTTTTATTGCCAATATATCGGCTGCTAAAGAACATAAAAGAGTGCTGCCGGGGCAGTTGGATTATAATCGGATCTGGCTTGCTCATCCCTCTCAAGAGGGGCGGATGATGAGTGAAATTTTTCAGCAAATGAAAGAAAAACAGGTGTTTGCCAGCATTGATTTTCATAACAACACGGGTAGAAACCCCCATTATGCCTGTATTAATCGTAAGGAACATGATTTTTTTCAACTGGCACACCTGTTTAGCCGTACTGTGGTTTATTTTATTAAGCCTGATACAGTACAGTCTATGGCTTTTTCAAAATTGTGTCCGGCAGTGACAGTGGAATGTGGACAGCCGGGACAAAAGCATGCTGTAGAACATGCAAAAAATTATCTGCAAAAAATCATGGCCTTAGGGCATTTTACCAATCAACCGCTGCATGCAAAAGATTTTGACTTATACCACACCATGGCAATTGTCAAAGTACCCGAACAATTCAGCATCAGCTTTGAGCCTCTGTCTGAAAAAACAATGCCTATGAAAGAAGTCTCTCAGGCAGATATTCACTTTGACTCAGATGTGGATAGACTCAATTTTACCGCCATGGAAAATGGTACACGAATGGCCAAAATTGATCCCGACAAAGCGGTTTATTTACAGGCGATTAATGAGCAGGGAGTTGATGTTGCACAGCGATATTTTGACTATAGCAATGGTGAGATAAGAACACGACTTGCGATGATGCCATCGATGTTAACTACAAAGGAAGAAATTATCAGACAGGATTGTTTATGTTACTTAATGGAAAGAATAGTTCTGGAAGAGAAGTCTAAGGTCTATACCCATGACCTATGAAAATGCTTGATTTTCATAGAGAAGAAGCTCAAAATTATCCAATGACGCAAATTACTCTCACAGCCCATGA
>JAIVER010000282.1 GCA_023864145.1 Thiohalomonas sp.
TTCATGGGCTGTGAGAGTAATTTGCGTCATTGGATAATTTTGATCTTCTTCTCTATGAAAATCAAGCATTTTCATAGGTCATGGGTATATGAGTGGTATTATCCAGTCTCAGTTCAAAATCATCGGTAAACTTAAACAGGCTTGAAGTAAATGTTGCGGCCAGATAATGATTGTCTGCTTTTATAATTTCAGCACCCATTTCAAGCAGGGTTGTTTTCGCCAGTGTCATTATTTGTTCATTTTTAGCTTCAGGAAAATCATCTGGTGATAAATAATGACTGCTTTCTTCCGGGTATTCGGTGTTAATACAATTTGGTTTGTCAGGGCAGTTCAATAAACGCCCGTCAACAATACCTGGTACTTTAATTTCTTTGAAAATCGGCTTGCCCATCATACATCCTAATATTAAAAATTGTGAAATAATAATGGTACTGATAATTATCTTCATTAGATATGCTCCATGGAGTTAGTTAAGCTCAATTAAGGTTAAATGTTGAACTGAATAAGCACCCGTGTCGATATAGTTGACATTACCTTTTTTTAGTGGTTTTTCGACAATGGCATCTCCGCAGTATATCTCATCCAGTCCGTCAATAGCATATTTTTTTCTGTTGCCGATGGTAATATATTTTCGAGAAAATAAAATACTATAAAGTAGATTCGTTTTATTTAATTCAGCTTCTAATGACGACCATTTTACTGTTGCTGGAATTTCAGCATGAACAATAGCGATTGTTTTCTTATTGGAAAAGATTTCAATGGCATAGGGTAGTTTTTTTTGGGGCACTGATAATGTCATGACTCAATTAGAAAGAATCTTTCAGAACTATTTATTCAAGTTAAAAAACTAATATACAAGCATCATGAGTTAGGAGAGTGGACTTATATTAACAAAGAATGGGAAGCTAAAGAAGAGCAACTTCAACTGCAAGGTTGGGAAAAAGAGCGGCAAGTAGTTATTGTTAGACGACGTTTAGCCAATGATAACATCATTGGTTTTAAAACTCAAAATCAACTGCAACAGCAGCTTGCATTAGTCGATGGCCCTGAAGATATCCGAACTTATGAATACTCTGTTTTGGTGACTGATTTAGAATATGATATTGTCACTATTTTTCAACACTATCGAGACCGTGCTGATTGTGAAAATAATTTTGATGAATTAAAAAATCAATGGGGTTGGGTATAGAACATAATGAGTCAGACTTTTAGCTTGTTTATGCTAAATTTTGCTTGCTGGCAGGGTTAACTGATTTTTTAGGTTTAATGATGTAAAAGAAACACTTTTGGATCTGTTGATGCAGGAGCAACTGGGCATTGTCAGTGAAGTGGATATGCAGGCGACGCTAAAGAAAAAAATGGACTTAAGTATACCACCCTATCAAATCCTTGCTGCCTGTAATACTAAGCTGGCATCACAAATTATTGAAGATGAACCCAATGCGGGCGTATTATTACCCTGTAATATTATTGTACGTGAAGAAATACCGGGAAAAGTTGTCATTAGTTTTATGGATCCGGTTGCAGTACTGGGCTTATCTGATTCTGAAGTTCTTAATGATGTTGCCAGAGTTGCCCGTGAAAAATTACAAAAAGTCGTGGCAAAACTGCCAGAAAGACAGGCCTGATATTTAACAGATGGTACACAGGAAAGATGTTATAATGATACTGATCAGTACATTTTATAGACATAAATCCTAAGAAGACACAGCAAAATGACAAATTATTATAAATCTCCTCAATCCGATAGAATTTTTAATAAGGATGGGGAATTACCCTCTAAAGAAGAGCTTCTTGAACAAGAGTTGAGGGATCATCCTAATACAGAAGCAGTAGAACGAGCGCCTGAGGGTGAAAAACTACAAAAAGTAATTGCTCGTTCAGGCCATGCTTCTCGACGAGAATCTGAGCGTTTGATTGCTCAGGGCCGGATTAAAATTGACAGACGTGTAGCTCAATTAGGTGATAGAGTAGGTGGCACAGAACGTGTTTTTCTTGATGATAAAGAGCTGTTCATTGCCTGGCAAAAACCTAAGCAGCGAGTATTGATCTATCATAAGCCGCCGGGGGAAATCTGTAGTCGTAATGATCCGGAACACCCTAATACTATCTTTGATAACTTACCTAATCTGAAAGTGGGACGCTGGATCTCTGTTGGCAGACTGGATATCAATACCTCTGGACTTATTTTACTGACCAATGATGGTGAGTTAGCGAATAAACTCATGCATCCCTCGAGTGAAATTGAGCGTGAATATGCAGTTCGTCTTCTTGGTGAAGTTACGGATGATGACATAGCACAACTCAAAGAAGGCGTTGCACTTGATGATGGCATAGCTCATTTTGATAAAGTCAGCTATGTTGGTGGTCAGGGTGCAAACCATTGGTATCACGTCACTCTTAAAGAAGGACGTAATCGTGAAGTACGCCGTATGTGGGAATCACTGGGTATCACTGTTAGTCGTTTATCCCGGGTACGTTATGGCCTGATAAAGCTGCCTCGTTGGCAGAAACCAGGGCGTTGGGAAGATTTGGAAGAAAAAGAGTTGTTAGCACTCTATGAAAGTGTTGGCTTACATGTCATTAAACCTGAAACCGATCATCGTGGTCGTATTCTTAATCCTGTTCAACGAGGAAAGCGCAATAAACATTTGGTGATGCCTGATAATAGAAGAAAATCTCAGAAAAAAAAGAAGCATAAGCCTCGTTAGATATGAAGAAATGATTCGTAGCATTAATATACCCAATCAACTTGAAAATGCAGGATCGAACACTTGGAAATTATCATTAATTCGAGAATCTAATGATTTTCCAA
>JAIVER010000283.1 GCA_023864145.1 Thiohalomonas sp.
TGGAACCTAAAGTCCCAAAAATTCCAGCCGCCTGACACGGATATATTGAAGCAATTTGAAGTATTTGTATAAACACACCTCAAATCAGCTTATTACAAATAATTTGTTAAAGAACATTTGAAAAAAACAGGTCACTCAAGGGTGAGCTGTCGCTCTAAACTTTAGTTAATTAAGAAAGAGGCATGGTTATAAAAACGTATAGCCAAAATAAATGAGATAAAGCCAAACATAAAATCAGCAGCCAGGAAAAGTGCCTTGATCAGCAAAATGGTATGAGACTGTGAACCTAAATAGTTTAATTCATGAGCAATTTCACTGAGAGCATCTGTCGTCAGTGCAAAACTAAGAACACCCAAAGCAATGAGTATAGAGGTCGATGCCAAAAAAGTAGCCGCCATTGTCCAGTTACGCATAGTTTGGATGGCAAGAATATCTAAGCTATTCTCGCGAATGTGTTTAATCCAAATAGAACCTGCTTTATTATTGAAGCCTGTTGATGTCGCTAATGGCGTGCGTTTAATCTGAAAAAAATGCCACAGATGGTAACCCCAAAAGATCCCCAGACCTGTAGCAACAATTAAAAACTCAAAATTGAATGGCATAGTTTTTAACACTATGGACTTCTATAGAAATAAAAGTTAAAAAAACTATTTAATAACATGTATATCTTCAGCTTGTGGTCCTTTAGAACCCTCACTCACCAAAAAATCGACTCCCTGCCCTTCATAGAGAGAACGATAACCGTTGCCTTTAATGGAGCGAAAATGAACAAAAATATCTTCTCCCATTGAACGGGTAATAAAGCCATAACCTTTATTGCTGTCAAACCATTTGACTGTACCTGTTTCACGATTAGGATCAGAAGCTGTTTTACTGGCTGACTGAGTGGCTTTTTTGGCCGCGGCTTTGACAGTCTTACGATCAGCAAAGTATTTTGCAATTGATTCAGTTTTAATGTTTTGTATGACTTGCATAAGAACAATGGCCAAAAAAGCATTGAAGAAAAATGCAGTTAAACCTGCTAATGTGCTCAATTGAGTAATAAACGCAGAAATTGTAATGGAAATGCATAGAATAATTAAATTTTTAGTATTAAACATATAGAAAACTCTTAAATATCAATAAATAAAGGAAAAAAAGAAAAATTGAGTGCCTAATTTATCAATTATGAAGCTTTTGTCAAATTTTTTATACAATTTTTACTTAATGTCTTCTTTTATACCCACTTCTAAAGCACATTTGATTTCATCATGGCGTTTACCCACACCAGAAAAAACGATCTTATCGGGTGAGCCTCCGGCGGCTAATACCCGCTCCAGTTCAGCAATAGAAAGAATATCAAAACCACTGCCCAGTCGTGCCAAAAGATTAAGTACACCTAAATTAGAGTTGGCTTTTACTGCATAACAAATCAGATAATCCTGTTCACCCAGAGCACGATCAAAAGCGTGCCAATGGCGCTCAAACGTAGCGCGAGAATAGATGTAAAGCGGCGTACCATAACGGTTGACCAATTTTGCAACATCATTTTCCTCGGCCATTAAGCGAGCATCTGTATAATTAAAATAATCCATAAAATATTTTATATATTAGTTTGCTCTAATGTGTGTTTTTCTGCAGGAAGATACAGCGGACCTTTTTGCCCACAGGCGGTGATCATACTACCCACACCCAAAATGGTAATAATTAGATAAAGTGCAAGCTCTGCGCGACACCATTTCATAGTTTCATCCGTTAAGTTATTTTTAATCAAAAATGAGCTATTATACAGGATAAGCAAGAGTAAGTAAGAAATAACAATAACTCTACCCAGAGTCCTATCAAAGGATGTTTAATAAGTTGTGAAATTAAAATCATATATTTTTCGCTGGGTTACTCTGGTCACTTTATTACCGGCAACGACTTTAGGCTTGTTTTCAACCTATTATGTGCAAAACATTTACCATCAAGATGCGATAGAAGATATTCTAAGTAGCCTGGAAAATATTTCTACTGCAATCACTCGCAGCCTGCAAGCCGATCAAAGCTTGATCCTCAAATTACCTAAATCCCAGGCAATGCAGCACTTTTTACCGGTTCTCGAAGAAGCACGGCTCAATGAACAACATATTGATTATGATTCAAAACTTTATATTTTAAGTGCTTTTTTACGCAAATATCAGTCTGTGATCACTTTATTTGATACCTTTAGAATATTAGATATTCGTGGTAATACCCTGCTTAAAATACGTAGTGGTCGGGAAAGTATCATCCGCTATGAAGGCTTTGAGCACTATTCAATTATGGACAAAGAGATTGTTCAATCTGAACAGGTTAAACTATTGACTGAATTACCAGATAATCATGTCAGCTTTATTGAGTTCCCCCAAACCCGTGATGAAATGGGACAGGAAAATAATATTGTCATACCCGATGCTGTCGTCCCTTTAAATTACAATGGTCAAAGAGTGGGGTATTTAACTGTTGCGATTCAGGGAGGCAATATTGACCAGGTACTGAAGCTGGCCATACGTCTTTATGATGGACAATTATTGATAGCAGAACTTGATGAAGAAAACACCATGCGCAATGGCCAGATTCTTTATAATGATAATACGTTATTACGCTTTGCCGAACTCAAATCAACAGTAGAAAACTAGAAGATTTTGCACACGGTGTCATTTGGGATGCTTATCGGAAACACCCTGTGGCTCAATAGCCAATAAAGCCGGTAATATACCCATGACCTATGAAAATGCTTGATTTTCATAGGTCATGGGTATAAGGCTGACACAGAAAAACAAGCTGAGTTCATCCGAGCCTACAAGCAGTTA
>JAIVER010000284.1 GCA_023864145.1 Thiohalomonas sp.
GGCAGGACCGGGCAGCAATTTTATTATGGCCATTATGTGGGCTGTTTTTCTAAATATCAGCGTATTATTTGTTGATAGCAGTTCTTCTATAAGTTTATTTTTTCTGTTGATGCCTGTTGCCGGGATTACGATTAATGTTATTTTAGGTGTTTTGAATTTATTACCGATACCGCCCTTAGATGGCAGTCGAATTATAGCGGGTTTATTGTCACCCAGAGCAGCTATGCAATACAGTAAAATTGAGCCTTATGGGTTTTTTATTATTATTGCATTACTACTAACGGGCTTATTATCTAATATCATTTTTCCAGTGATTAATCTGCTTCTGATGCTTTTATCAAAAATATCAGGATTGGAGATGGTAGTTTTTTATCGTTTATTGAGTGCGATTCAATAGGTATTTTTTTAACTTTTATTTTATCTTTTTATTTTAAAGACAAGTATGGGAGGCAATTTTGGTCGTACAGATTCATCAGCAACGTGTTTTATCAGGCATGAGACCCACGGGTCAACTTCATTTAGGCCATTATCATGGTGTGTTAAAAAACTGGATTAAGCTACAGCATGAATATGACTGTTTGTTTTTTGCTGCCGACTGGCATGCTCTGACTACTCATTATTCTGAAACTGAAAATATTGAAGAAAACACCTGGGAAATGGTCATTGATTGGCTGGCTGCAGGTGTTAATCCCGGTTCAGCCACAATATTTATTCAATCTCAGATACCGCAACACGCCGAATTACATCTGTTATTGTCAATGATTACACCACTTGGCTGGCTTGAACGTGTGCCGTCTTTTAAAGATCAGCAATTAAAATTAAAAGAAAAAGACTTATCCACTTATGGTTTCTTAGGTTATCCATTACTGCAAAGTGCTGATATTCTGATTTATCGTGCAGGACTCGTACCGGTAGGTGAAGATCAAGTGGCACATGTGGAACTTACACGTGAAGTTGCTCGACGCTTCAACCACATTTATGGCAGAGAGCCGGGATTTGAAGAAAAATCCGAAGCTTCTATTAAAAAGATGGGTAAAAAACAAGCTAAACTCTATAAGCAATTACGTAATCGTTTTCAGGAGCAGGGTGATCATGAAGCACTGGAAACGGCAAAAGCCTTATTAGAAAGACAGCAGAATATTACCATGGGAGATAGAGAACGTTTGTTTGGTTATTTAGAAGGCTCTGGCAAGATTATTTTACCAGAACCTCAAGCGCTGCTTAGCCCTGCTTCTAAAATGCCGGGACTGGATGGACAAAAAATGTCTAAATCCTATGATAATGCCATTACCTTACGCGATGATATGGAATCAATTGATGAAAAATTGCGTAAGATGCCAACAGATACTAATCGCGTGCGTTTAACCGATCCAGGTGATCCGGCTAAATGTCCTGTTTGGCAATTACATGAAGTGTATTCGGGTCATGATGTTAAAAACTGGGTACAAGAAGGTTGTAAAACGGCCGGTATTGGTTGTCTGGAATGTAAACGTCCTATTATTGATGCGGTTCAAAGTGAACTAAAACCTATTCAGGAACGTGCGAAAGAATTCAGTGAAAATAGGGCGTTGGTACGTAATATTGTTGCAGAAGGACGTGAGTTTGCATCTGATTTAGCCAGTGATACTCTTGATGAAGTGCGCCAGGCAATTGGTATTCAATATCGCTAAACTAAATTAAGCTGAGCTGAGCTCAGCTCAGAATTAATGTGAGTGATAAGCAAGCGGAAGAACAAGAACAAAAAGTGAAGGCGCAACCTCAACAGGAAGAGATGCCCTTTGCTTATATACAAGGGGCTCCAGTCACTCAATTGCCCCAGGATCTGTATATTCCCCCGGAAGCTCTGGAAGTCTTTCTGGAAGCCTTTGAAGGGGCATTGGATTTATTGCTCTATTTAATTAAACGTCAAAATTTAGATATCCTGGACATTCCTATTGCCGAAATCACTGTTCAATATGTCAAGTATGTTGATATGATGCAGGATTTTCAATTTGAGCTGGCTTCTGAATACCTTGTTATGGCTGCTATGCTGGCAGAAATTAAATCCCGAATGCTCTTGCCCCGCCCGGAATCAATTGATAAAGAAGAATCTGATCCGCGTGCAGAACTGATACGTCGTCTGCAGGAGTATGAACGTTTTAAAAAAGCTGCAATGGACATTGATGAATTGCCTAGAATGGGCAGAGATGTATTTCCTGTTTCTTCTGATATTGATTATACCTCGCCTGCACAACAACCTGATATCAGTATGCAGGAATTAATGCAGGCATTAAAAGATGTTATGGCAAGAGCATCTATGTTTACCCATCATAGTATTGAGCGGGAAACATTGTCTGTTAGAGAGCGAATGAGTATCGTGTTGGAACGGGTGAGCAGTTCAGGCTTTACCCGTTTTACCTCTTTGTTTAGCTATGAAGAAGGGCGAGGCGGAGTCGTGGTGACTTTTTTAGCTATTCTGGAATTGAGCAAACAACATTTATTGGAAATTGTTCAAACTGAAACCTATGGTGCAATTCATGTTAAACCTTTATCTGACAGTTCATTAGAAGGTGACGATGCTGAAGATTGATATACTGCTTAAAGTCGATTTTTTGAGTTGCTCTTCATATTTTATAAATTTAATGGTTACTCAGTGGTAACTATAACAACCTGTGATTAATCAATGAGTGATGAAATAGAAAACAGTTCGGTTATGGATCATTCTGAAATATACCCAATCAACTTGAAAATGCAGGATCGAACACTTGGAAATTATCATTAATTCGAGAATCTAATGATTTTCCAATGCTCGGT
>JAIVER010000285.1 GCA_023864145.1 Thiohalomonas sp.
CTAAAGAGTTTCGACAGAAAATTAATGAGTTTTTTGATGAAATTTTACCGAGCATTGGAAAATCATTAGATTCTCGAATTAATAATAATTTTCAAGTTGATTGGGTATAAAGTATCCCAAACTTATTGAAAATAAGATTAGAATTATAACGCTATAAAAAAGAAAAGGCTTAAATAGTGCCTTTTTATTTGACTATTGGAGTACGAATGAGCCAGGCGAACGAACAAAAAGAAAATTTTATTGACACTTCTGATGCAAAAGAATCACATGAATTTCTAGCAGAAAAAGTGGCCGAACTGACACAAAAGCTGGATGCATTACCTGCGGTTGTCGAGCCAATGACGAGAGCTCGGTTATTGCTTGATTTAGCTAATGCAGAACTGGGTATGACTCAAATGAGTGATGTTTGGAATCATGCAAAAACTGCTTTTGATGTGTGTATTGCTCATGAAGAATGGCAGCTGGCCATTGAAGCCTGTGACCTGTTGTATCAAACAGAACTACCATCCTCAATTGTGGCGTTGGGACATGGCGTCTGGTTATCAGTGACCTATCCTGTAGAACCGGAATACAGCATTAATATGCTTAATAATGTGATTAATGAAACCACCAATGATGCCGATGGCGCTGCATTAGCAGCCATTACAGCACATTTTATTGTTGATCAGCGTACTGAAGGCGAAAAGCGTAAGGACCTAAAAGTATTGACGAGTAATATGTTAGCTAAAGTGGCTCTACGTCATAGTAAAGTAGAAACACAGGTTGGTCTTGATGTCTGGATGGATAAATTAGAACTCAGAGAACCCGATGTCTTTTTACCTAGAATGAGTATGGTGCTTGGCGCGATTGTTGGTGATGGCAATTGGTGGTTTGACAGAGAAGAGTTAAAAAGTAAAATCGCAAGATAAAATATGAGTTAATCTTCATCCGTTTATTCTGCTTTTAACCTCCCCTTCTTCGCCTCAGGGCGCCTACTTTTGGTAGAAGGGGAATTGAGGGGGTTGCAAATCAACAACTTAAACCCCCTCTGTCTCCCTTTGAAAAAGGGGGACGAAAAGGAACAGCTATTTATGGATGGATGCTAACTAATCGGTAATCTCATCCCCGTGAAATGTACTTTCAAAATGCATATTCTGGCCTTTAACACCGTGAGACGTTAATAAGGGCTTGAGCAGCTGATTCAGGTGTCCAGGTGCGGCAATATACAAATTAAAATTTAATAAATGACTGTGTTCATCATGAAGATGCAGGATAAGAGTTTCGGCAACTACATCGGTTTTTGCTTCACACATAATGCGCGTATAAGTAAAATTATCCAGCGCATCATTCCAGGAACGACATAAATTATCCAGATAATGATTTTCTACCTTCGTTGTCATCCAATATAAATGAATGGCCTCAGCATGATCCAGCGACATTGCGTGTTCTATCAAGCTTTTTATTGCAGAAAAGCCCGTATCCCAGGCAACAAAAATTAAAGAGTTTGGAGAGTCTTCATCCAGTACAAAACTGCCGTGAGGCCCCTCGAGTGTCACACTATCATTGTTCTTTAAATCCTTGATAACGGTCTGAGGAAAAGCTTCGTTGTTATTAACAGGAATGTGAAACTCCAGATTACTGGCTTCACAGGGACAACTGGCTATTGAATACTCGGCATTAACAGGTTCACTATTATCCTGTAAGTAATTATTAAGATTTAATTCAATATGCTGACCTGCCAGAAATCTCAGACGCTGGCTGCGGGGTGTTTTTAGCGTAAGTATTATGACATGCTCACTTGAGCGATTAATTTTTTTAACTTTAGAGGCAATCGTTTGTAATGGAATATCATCAGCACTGACGGCTTCTTCTGTTTCTAAAGTAATATCTGTTTTTGCTGCATTAGAGCAGGTCAGGATATAGCCCTGACTTTTTTCACTTTTAGAAAAAACATAGTTCTGATGCCTGGTTTTTTCGACCTGACCGGAAAGTAGTTTAGCTCTACACTTGCCGCATTTACCATTATTGCAACCATAATCAACAGCTAAACCTGAACGTAAAGCGGACTCAAGCAATGTTTCAGACTTATCAGAAATATAGTCATGACGGCTAGGTAATAATCTGACGTGGGGTAACATAAATTGCTTAATCTGATTTTCCAGTTGCTCAACAGGAGTGGTGAGTTTATCTTCTTCAAGAGCATTATGGGCCGTATTAAACCATTGTCTTATTTCATTAAAAGCATGTTCAGGATTAGAGATAACATTAAGTTCTATGAATTTTTGCTTCATACCATCAATTAATTCCTGCATGTTTTCTGCTCGGTTGTGCTCTTCAGCCAGCTCCTTGTTTATTTTAATAATACGAAGACTTAACGCATCTACCTGAGCACCATCACGCTCACTTAGGGCCATTTTATGCACAGCATCCTGCATAAATTTTTCCATCTTTTCGAGCATGGTATTGTCTTCATATGCTGCATCTGGAAAGGCTTTTTTTAAATCAGAAAGTACAACAGTACCTTCCATAACAGTTAGTTTATTTTGTTGAATTTTTTTTTGAATATCACCGCGTTTAACACCAATGAGGCGTGCGGCCTGAGAAAGAGATAAATGACGATCCATTGATAACTCCTTTTTTATTAATAGATGTTTTATTTGTCGAAGTGTACTGCTAATAATTATTATTTTATTGTGTTGATATTTACTCACAAATGTAGACTATACCCAATCAACTTGAAAATGCAGGATCGAACACTTGGAAATTGTCATTAATTCGAGAATCTAATGATTTTCCAATGCTCGGTAAAA
>JAIVER010000286.1 GCA_023864145.1 Thiohalomonas sp.
CAGTGATTTAGCCGCATCTGGAACTGAGTAGCCTTGCTCTCTGACCAGAGCTACTGCTTCTTCTTTAAATTTTTTGGAATATTGTTTGTATATTCTTTTCTGTCCCATTCTTACACCTCAATAAGTGATTGTTATTATCTCTTATTAAAGTGTACGGTTCCATTAGACCACAACAGCTTCCGGCAAAACACCCAAAGGATTTAAATCATCCGATCATTAAGTTTAAATAATCTAAAATAGTTATCCCTTGTCACGTCAGCAATATGTTCAACTCTGACACCACGCAGTTCTGCCAAAAATTCAGCGACATAGGCAACATAGGCTGGTTGATTTTTTTTGCCTCTCATAGGAACCGGCGCAAGATAGGGAGAATCCGTTTCAATTAGCAAGCGATTTTCTGGAACCATTTTCGCCACTTCCTGAATTGATTTTGCATTCTTGAAGGTGAGAATACCCGAAAATGAAATATAAAAGCCCATTCTCAACGCCTTTTCTGCACTTGCTATGTCTTCAACAAAACAATGCATAATACCGCCAATCTTTTCAGCATTTTCTTCTTCAAGAATACGCAAGGTATCTTCACGAGCATTACGGGTATGAATAATAAGCGGTTTAGATCTTTCAATAGCTGTCTTGATATGAACTCTAAAACGTTCTCTTTGCCAGGAAAAATTGTCTTCCAGCGGGTCACAGGCATTATTCATATAATAGTCTAGTCCCGTTTCACCGATAGCAATGACATTGGAATCATCAGCTAAAGCAGATAATTGCTCAATAGTTATGTTGTTTCCTGGTAAATAACACGGGTGTAGACCAACTGAAGCATGCACATTAGGATAATTTCTGGCAGTGTCTAAAATCCGTGGAAAAGACTCTAAATCAACGCTAATACTCAAAATATCACTGACTTGATTTTGTTTTGTCAGATGAATGACATTATCCATGTGATCATTAAATTCGGATAAATCAAGCATATCAAGATGACAATGTGAATCCACATATTTTATAGGCATAAGTTTACTTTGAATTTATAGATCGAGAATAATCGTAATAAGAGTGAATAGAATATTAATAGCGTATTAATCACATGGTGTGAGTGGGACGGTCGGCTTTTAAAGCACCTGCAAGATAGGTCTCAATTTTCTTTTGCGCCTGACCATTATCCTGATCACTAAACTGCACGCCCACCCCTGCAGCACGATTACCCTGCGAACCGATTGGAGTAATCCAGATTATTTTTCCGGCAACGGGCAACTTATCTTTCTCATCAAGCAAAGTCAGCAGCATAAACACTTCATCACCTAAATTATATTGCTTATTAGTGGGAATAAACAAGCCTCCGTTAACAACAAAGGGCATATAGGCCGCATAAAGTGCATTTTTGTCTTTAATTGAAAGAGATAAAATACTCTGTCTGGCTTGACCGGGACGCATCATAATACAAAAGACTCTTTAATTTAGTTATATATTTATAAGTACGGATAGTAACAAAATCTGTTTACTTTTGGCAATTTTTCCAATCAATTAATAATTTTTCAAACAACAAATTTACATTGATTTGTCCTTGAATTTCAAAATAGGCTTTATTAATTGAATCAGTTAGTTGCAATATTTTTTTTAAGTATAATCTATTTGATAATTGTTGCAAGCTATCATAATAATCAATATTAATTATTGTGTCTTGGGTACACTGCTGAGATAACCTTACTATATCTGAGAGCAGAGAATCAAACCAATAAATAATGTCATATGCACTTATCAGCAATTTCTTATTATCCGCTTTTTTTCGACTACCCTTAGCCGGCTTTATTTTTGTTTGTTTAAACAGGGTTTCTGCAACAGTTACAGGATCAATTGAATCAGTCATAACTGATAGTAATTGCTTGATTATTAAATGACGAACCTCAAGCTGAGATCCCTGGGATAATTCAAAAGCAAGCAATGCTGCACCTGAGGTCAGAGACAACATTAATTCAGGATCAGTTAAGTTTTTTTCAGATAACCAATGCAAAACACTTTGTTTATCAGGCAGCGCCATATCAATAGTTCGACAGCGACTTCTAATGGTTGGCAGGAGTGCCTGTTTCTTATTGGTTAATAATATGATAATTGTATCTGCAACCGGCTCTTCAAGTGTTTTCAGCAGGCTGTTAGAAGCATTGGGATTCATGGCTTCTGCCGGCTCAATGATAATAATTTTTTTTCCACCTAACTGGCTGCTTAACACACTCCATTGAATCAGCGTTCGTATGTCATCCACAGGTATAACCTTTTTATCAACAGGTGTAGTCACATGATATAAGTCCGGATGCGTTCCTGCACTAAAAAGTCGACAGAAACGACAGACTTTCCCGGAATCATGTTGCTGACAAGGTTCAATCTGTCCTGTTTGGGGATTTTCCTGAGGTGACTGACACAACAAACCTCTGGCTAAATGAAAAGCCAGCTGTTTCTTTCCTATCCCTGCAACACCAGAAAGTAACAGCGCATGGGGAAAATGATCGGCCGCTAAATTATTACTATAAAGCTGCTTCCATAAAGATAACTGCCATGGATACAGGAAACTAAGCTGATAATAAGGTGATATTTCATTTTCCGCTTGTTTAATGGGCATTTTAAGACAACTTTTAATTGATATTGATTTAAGGTAAATTTCAGCGTGTATATTTATACCCAATCAACTTGAAAATGCAGGATCGAACACTTGGAAATTATCAATAATTCGAGAATCTAATGATTTTCCAATGCTCGGTAAAATT
>JAIVER010000287.1 GCA_023864145.1 Thiohalomonas sp.
GATGAAATTTTACCGAGCATTGGAAAATCATTAGATTCTCGAATTAATGATAATTTCCAAGTGTTCGATCCTGCATTTTCAAGTTGATTGCGTATAATCATCCCCTGAATTTTTACTTTCTTATCTCTGCAGTGAGTTTATTATTTATGTCAATTTTTTCTATTGATGGCCTTAGTCTGGCTTTTGGCTCCCATGTATTACTGGATCATGCTAATTTTTCTCTGGAAATGGGTGACCGGGTTTGTTTAATTGGTCGTAACGGTACGGGTAAAACCACCTTAATGCGTATTATTCAAGGTGAAATGCAGGCCGATGAAGGTGATTTGCGTAGAAAAGATGGTCTTTTAGTTTCATCTCTTTCACAGGAAGTGCCTCACGAGGCATGCGGTAGTGTTTTTGATATCCTCGCCTCAGGGCTTGGAGATGCTTCCAGACTATTACAGGAATACAATCATGTGCTGCATGATGTTGCCGATGGTGATGAAAAAGCACTCAAAAAAATGGAAACTATCCAGCATGAGTTGGAAGCAGTTGATGGCTGGTCATTGGTACAGCGAGTTGAATCCACTATCTCAAAATTACAGCTATCCGGTGATGACCTGATAGAAAATATGTCAGGTGGTTTAAAACGCAGGGTGATGCTGGCCAAAGCTCTGGTGATTGAGCCTGATATATTGATGCTTGATGAGCCAACCAACCATCTGGATATTGAATCAATACTCTGGTTAGAAAATTTCCTGAAATCATATAGCGGCTGTGTACTGTTTATTACCCACGATAGAATTTTTTTACAGAACGTAGCAACACGTATTCTTGAACTGGATCGAGGTCAGCTGCTTTCATTTCCCGGAGACTATCAGACTTACTTGCGTCGTAAAGAAGAAATGCTGCACGCAGAAGAAAAAGCCAATGAATTATTTGCCAAAAAACTGGCAGATGAAGAAGTCTGGATCCGACAGGGTATTAAAGCCCGGCGTACCCGTAATGAAGGGCGAGTAAGAGCCTTAAAAGCAATGCGTGTTGAACGAAGTCAACGTAGAGATGTACAGGGCAAAGCCAGACTTGAACTGGATGATAAGAAAAATTCAGGAAAACTGGTTGTTGAAGTTGATAATATTTCCTATGAATACGGCTCGGGTGAACATAAGAAGCCCATAGTCAAAAACTTTTCAACCGTCATTATGCGTGGTGACAGAATTGGTATTATCGGCCCCAATGGCGTGGGTAAAACAACCATGCTCAACCTGTTGCTGGGAGAATTAGCAGCACAGGAAGGGACTGTAAAACTGGGCACAAAACTGGAAATTGCTTATTTTGACCAGTTAAGAAATCAGCTCGATGAAGAAAAATCCATTGTCGAAAATATAGGGCAGGGCAGGGAGTTTGTCTCAATTAATGGCCGGGACCGCCATGTGTTCAGCTACCTGGGAGATTTTCTGTTTTCCTCTGAGCGTGCCAAGGTTTCACTTAAAGCACTATCAGGTGGTGAAAGAAATCGTTTGTTACTGGCCAAATTATTTACCAAACCTGCTAACCTGGTGGTGCTTGATGAACCGACCAATGATCTGGACAGTGAAACGCTGCAATTATTAGAAGCTCTCCTGATGGAATATAAAGGCACTTTAATTGTCGTCAGCCATGATCGTGCTTTTTTGAATAATGTCATCACCAGTTCATTGGTTTTTGAAGCAGAAGGTGTTAATGAATATGTGGGTGGTTATGATGACTGGCTCAGAGAAAGAAAATCGCTGAACAAAGAAAGTGCTTCATCCACAGCAAAAGAAACGAGCAAACCGAAACTGGCACAAGCTTCAAGTACAGCAACCAAAACGATTAAACTCAGTTATAAAGAGCAACGTGAATTAGATAATTTACCTCACAAAATTGAAATACTTGAACAGAAGCAGGCAGAATTAGAAACTATCGTTGCTCAGGCTGATTTTTACCAGCAGGAACAAGACATAGTGACAAAAAAACTGGCTGAACTGGAGAGTTTAAATCAGCAGCTTGAATCAGTCTATGAACGCTGGGATGAGTTAGAAGAAAAAAAGGCAGGGAAATGATCACTCTTTGGATAAGAGGAGAGGCTGATTAAAACTTAGGTGATGAAAATTCACTTGATTTATTAAGCCAAGTAGTTTATTCTTCCCGGCCTTGGAGAGGTGGCCGAGTGGTTGAAGGCGCACGCCTGGAAAGTGTGTAAACCGTAAGGTTTCGGGGGTTCGAATCCCCCCCTCTTCGCCATTATTAACCACGCCAACAAGCTCAACTCATTCTGCTTTTGCCTCAGAATCTCCCTATACATCGTCACCATAAAGTTAGCTCAATACTTTCCTGAATCCATCCTGACAATTCATCTATTTCAATCAGAATTTGTCTTGCAATCTCATTGGTCATAGTAAAGTCCTTTATACTGGTCATTTAATTTTGGGGTTTCCGTGACTAAAAGATAGAGTAGGCGTCCTGATTTATTGCAAGCTTCAATTTCAAAACTATTCTTATTATTGCCAATAGGTGTTTGACTGTCTGTTTTTAATGTCATATCTGTGCGTGATTTTGTCGAAAAATAGTGCAGTGCATTATTAAGAAAATCTTCCTGAGAACAACCTAAAATGTGTTTTATTGAAGGACTCACAGAAGTGAAATTATTTTTTGAGTCTCGGCTATACCCATGACCTATGAAAATGCTTGATTTTCATAGAGAAGAAGATCAAAATTATCCCATGACGCAAATTACTCTCACAGCCCATGAAAA
>JAIVER010000288.1 GCA_023864145.1 Thiohalomonas sp.
CATGGGCTGTGAGAGTAATTTGCGTCATTGGATAATTTTGATCTTCTTCTCTATGAAAATCAAGCATTTTCATAGGTCATGGGTATAGATACATAAAATCCTATAATTATTGTTTTTCACGCTGAAGCATGGAAATAGAAGAGTCTATTGACTCTGATTACACTCTGGAATGATGTTTTCTAAGGCCATAACAGGATTAGGGCTTGCTGTGATGGGTCGACCAATCACCAAATAATCTGAACCTTGAAGCAAAGCTTCAGAGGGGGTCATCAGACGTTGTTGATCACCCATTGCAGCACCGGCAGGCCTTACTCCAGGAGTAACCAGACAAAAAGTCTTGTCCAATTTCCTGTTTAAGCATCTGTACTTCTTGTGGAGAACAGACAACCCCATCTAAGCCTGAATCATTAGCCAATTTAGCTAAGCGCAAAACCTGCTCAGCCGCAGCCTGACAAGCAGCCGCCACTGTGTTTGGAATATCATGAAATTTTAAATCAAGAAAGACATCAAAGCATTTATGAATTAGTTTTTTAACTAATTCAGGTCCACATCTGACAAACAATTCCTTACCAACCTTGAGCCTGCAAAGTGATGGTTCAAGTTTTTCGACCAAAGCCATGGTTGAAGCTTCATCTTTAAAATCTAAAGCAACAATTATTTTCGAGCCATTGATTTTTGACTCATTAACTAATGACATTTTTTTCCTGCTAATTAAAAATTGATTAACTATTTACCAAAGCCTGTTATTGTAAGTTTCCAGTAAGGGCCTTGGAAAATTTATTATTTCCAAGGCCCTTACTATTCAGCATGTATTTCTAAATGTCGTTTGTTAAGTGAGTAGTTACAATTTTTACTCATCTTTTTACTCGCCCTCGATTCCTTGAATAGGTTTGATAGAGCTCCAGGATTTACAACCTGGACAATGCCAATAGATTGATTTACTGTTAAATCCACATTGAGTGCAGTGATATATTGGTTTATCTTCCAGTAGTTTATTGGTGATTTCCTGCAATATCACAAGATTGTCATGAGCAGTTCCTTTGGTAAAATCTAAACTCATATCAATTAAAGAACTAAGTCCACGAATGGAAGGTTTTTTACGGAGTGATTCAACAATAAAAAGCGCTGCTGCTTTATCATCAATTGAGTGTTGTAATTGCTGGGCATAAAGTAAAACTGATGTCACTCCTTCATACTTATGCAAAACATGATCAAGGTAAGATTTAATTTCTTTATAATTTTTTAACTCTTTATAACAAAGCAGCAAGGGTTCAAGTATCTCAGAAATCATTAAAGAATCCTGTTGTTCTACGCGCCTATAGGCGCGTGTAGCCGCCTTACAATTTTTTAAATCGTGTTGTATTCCACCCTCTATAATACTGGCACGCACTGATTGTTTATCAGTCCCTAAAGCTTTTTTTACTAACTTAAGTGCTTCTTTTAAATTACCATTTTTTTTACTAATTAATGCCAGCTCACAATAAAAATGAGAAACTTGCAGTGTATAGGACTTATTAGACGCAGATTCAAGTTTTTTTGCCGTAAGAATAGCATTATGCCAATCATGCTCTTGCTGAAAAATAGAAAGTAAGTATTTTAATGCTGATGCAACATGAGATTGCTTTTGAATGAGCTCATGAAACAGGTTTTCTGCCCTGTCTAATAAACCGGCATTCATGAAATCTCTGGCAAGCTCATAAAGCGCATCATTACGTTTGGCCAAACTAAGGGAAGGTTTTGCAATTACATTTTGGTGGATCTTGATTGCCTGTTCAACTTGACCACGCTGGCGATACAAATTGCCCAGTGAAATATGGGTATCAACTGTTTCTTCACCCACCTCCAACATACCAACAAATACATTAATTGCTTTGTCTGTTTGTTCATTAAGAAGGTAATTGAGTCCCTTAAAATAATCAGAACTTAATGTATAAGAGGACGAAGATGAAGGAGTTTTTTCATTTTTTTTTCTTCCAAAAAAAAAGCCCAGCATAAATGCAAGAATGAAAAAAGGTAAGGCTATAAATAATGGTGAATTATCCATCATATAATGTAAGTTTGCCTATTTTTACGATGAGACATAATTATATTGGCAATAGTTATATTGCTAATAGTTATTTCAAATTTTTGGTTCTGATGATTCAATGAGGGTCACTGAGTTTTCATCTAATTTCTTAAGCTGTCTCTGAGCACGACGTACTTGATGACGTAAACTTAAAATAACCAGACTATTAATAAGTGTGGCTAATAAAGCACCAAGCATTATAGCTCCAACCAGGAGTATAGAAAGTGGCTGTGAGATACTGCCATAATAATAATTAAAAACGACTTCATCAGCATTCACAATAGCAATCGCTGCACCGAAAGCCATAAATAATAATAAAATGAGAATGCTAAACAATCGTTTCATGTGTTATTCCGATCGGTTTATATGAATAAAGGTATAAAGATAGTACAAAACTAGCACGATATTCATATCAAAAAATTAACACAAGAAAATTATGATAGAAACAAGCTAGTAGAATGTATTGTTAATAGTATAATGCTAAAAAATAGAATTATCTCTATTACGATAAAAAGATATTAGAAAACAAAATAGATCGCAAAATAAGGATAATTCTTTTTATAAATTCAGCTTATATACCCAATCAACTTGAAAATGCAGGAGCGAACACTTGGAAATTATCATTAATTCGAGAATCTAATGATTTTCCAATGCTCGGTAAAA